>JAAHIC010000508.1 GCA_010671965.1 Leptolyngbya sp. SIO4C5 | reverse complement strand
TGCGGCTGCAATCTAACTATGCCTGACCTGAAAGCCCTAATTTTCGACGTAGATGGAACCTTAGCTGAAACTGAGCAGAACGGCCACCGGGTCGCCTTTAATCAGGCTTTCGCGGAGGCTGGTCTAGACTGGCACTGGTCAGTGGAACAATACGGCGAACTGTTAGAAGTTGCGGGGGGGAAGGAGCGCATTCGTCACTATATCCGCCAGTATCAGTCTCACCTGCCTACCACAAAGCGCACTGCTGCCTTTGTGGCCCAGCTCCACGGCCTGAAAAGCCAGCAGTACCAACAGCGGCTACGACAGGGCAAAATTCCCCTCCGACCGGGCGTACAGCGACTGCTAACGGCGGCGCGGCAGGCCGGATTGCGCTTGGCGATCGCCACAACCAGCGCCTCTCACAGCGTCATGCCGCTGCTGCGCACTCAGCTGGCTGCCGATAGCCCCAACTGGTTTGAGGTGATTGCAGCGGGCGACATTGTGCGCCATAAAAAGCCAGAACCCGATATTTATCAGTATGTGCTGGAGTCAATGGCGATCGCCCCAGCCCACTGCCTCGTGATTGAAGACAGCCCCCAGGGACTTGCGGCTGCCACCAGAGCCGGACTGAAAACGGTAATTACGGTCAACAGCTATACCTGTCGCTATGAGTATCCGCAGGCGTCCTTAGTGCTAGATCACTTAGGAGAGCCGGATCGGCCTTTTCAGGTGATTGCTGGCGATGTCGGCGGCGATCGCTACTTTACGCTAGATTTAGCCCAGCGGCTGCTGCAATAGCTGTGTACTTAGGCGTTTAACTTCCATGTCTCTTAGTCGAACTCTCTGGCAGGTCAATCAGGATCTGGCCCAAGCTTCACTCCGGCATCCCTTTGTTCAAGGAATTAGCGATGGCTCGCTGGATAAAGCTAAATTTGCTTACTACGTCGGGCAGGATGCCTTCTTTTTAGAGTCTTTTGCGCGGGCCTATAGCATTGCCGCCGCTAAAGCACCTGATTGGAAAACATTTCAGCTTTTTCACGAGCTAGCGGAAGGTGTCCTAGCCGAGCTGAAGCTGCATGACGGCTATGCCCAAGCATGGCAGGTCAATTTGCAAATGGTGCAGCCGGAAGCGGTGACGCGGCGATACACGGACTTTTTGCTTTCTACCGCCTGGAGCCAGACCATTGGTCTGACAGCAGTGGCGATGTCGCCCTGTATGCGGCTTTACGCCTTTCTGGGGCAATCGCTGGCGGCAAACGGCGTTCCGACCCACCTCTACAGCGACTGGATCACCACCTACAGCAGCGATCTGTTTGAGCCGCTAGCCGAGCAGTTGGAGGCTCTGGTGGAGCAGTATGCGTCGGATACCGCCCAGGTACGAGAAACCTATCGCTATGCCATGCTGTGTGAGCGCGACTTTTTTCAGGCGGCGTGGGAGTCGGCAGACTCGAAGTAAGTCAAATGAATTTAGTTCTGCGATCGCCTCCTGGGCGTTTTTAGTGAACAAATGGTTGAGCTGCCTGACGCACGCCTGACGCTCCGCTGTCATAATATTGCTGTTGCCTCGTCTCTAGCTGTCGCTATGCTGCCTTTTGTTCGCGCTGATTTGGCCCAGTTAACTGCCTATACCCCCCACCCTGGCGGTAGCGCTCAGACAGCGACAATTCTAGATCAGCTTGATACCAACGAAAATCCCTACGATCTACCTGCTGATTTGAAAGAAAAGCTGGCCTGGACTTACCAGGAGGCGATCGCGGCCAATCGCTATCCCGATGGCAGCCACGCAGCCCTCAAACAGGCGATCGCGGCCTATGTGAATGAATCTGGCAGCTTAGACAGCGTGTCTACCCGCCATATTTCAGTAGGCAATGGCTCTGACGAACTGATTCGCTCTCTGCTCATTGCCACCTGCCTACAGGGCAATGGCGCTATTTTGGTGGCCCAGCCAACCTTTTCCATGTACGGCATTTTGGCCCAGACCCTAGGGATTCCGGTGATTGCGGTAGAGCGCCGGGAGGCTGATTTTGCCCTAGATTTGGAGGCGGCCCAGGCCGCGATCGCAGACCAGCCCGTACGGGTAGTCTTTATGGTGCATCCCAATTCCCCTACGGCGAATGCGCTGACAGCCGCTGAGCTAGACTGGCTCAAAAGCCTGCCCGATCAGACACTCGTGGTCATTGATGAAGCTTACTTTGAATTTAGCCAGCAGACCACGCTAGAAATCGGACTGCAGCGGCCCAACTGGGTCATTCTGCGCACTTTTTCTAAAGCCTTTCGGCTGGCGGCGCACCGGGTTGGCTACGCGATCGCCCAGCCTGAGCTAATTCAGGTGCTAGAGAAAGTCAGACTGCCTTACAACCTGCCCGGCTTTTCCCAGGCTGCTGCCCTAACAGCCCTGGCCCATCGTCAAAGTCTGCTCAGCGTCATGCCTGAGCTCATGGCAGAGCGCGATCGCCTGCTAGCTGCTTTCACGGCCCTGCCGCAGCTCAAGGTCTGGCCTAGTCAGGCCAATTTTATCTATCTTCGGCCTCAGCCAGAATCCACCATGACCTTGCAGCGGCTTTTCACCTCGCTACAGGAGCAAGGTACCCTGATTCGCCAAACCGGGGGAGGGCTGAGAATTACCGTCGGCACGGCGGCTGAGAACCAGCGGACTCAAGAGCATTTGAGGCGATCGCTGAGCTAAACCAGGGTACGAGCCAGCCGAATCGTGTAGGGTAAAACACCGACCAGCAGCGCAAAGGCTTCGTCGGGAACCTGCTCAACCATACTGGCGTCAAAATAGCTTTTGAACTGCTCTAAAATCATTCGCGCTCGCTCTGTTGGCACGGGCTTGTCGGTGAAGTTCTGGGTTAACCGAATCCACTGCAGCCGAATTCGCAGCGCCTTTTGCTGATCCTCGTGAGACTCAGGGGGAATTAAAGACAGATTACCTAAAGGAATAATTTTCTGACAGCCGAGATCAAATGAGCCACCCACAGCGGCTCCTGGGCCAGCAAATTCGGCATGAAACTGCTTGACCACAATAATGCCATTGCGTCGCCGACTATTCACAACCCAAAATTTGTCCTCTTCAAACTGGGTCAGAATTTCCTTGGCCTCCAAGTTCTGATTCACAGATCGATCGGCAGTTGGATGATTACAGTAGGGGGTGGCACTCTCAGACCATGACTTTGACCGTATCAGCGGTTCAACGGGGCTAGGCTTGGGATCTATAGCTGAGCGGGTAGCTTTTTGCGTATAGTTGCCTACGTACATTTAGGTTCGTAATAAGTTCCAATCTGAGAATCAGAATTTGTACTCACTCATTGTAGGGTAATGATTCTGAAGATGTATGGAACGTCTGTTATAAATCTCTGAAGCGGGTGTAAAGCAGCTATAAAGATTCAAAAAAAAGTGTGTTCAATCAGCAGCGCTGGCTAATTAATATGCTGGTCTTGATTGGTGCCTGCTTCGTCGGCATCGTTATGAGTGAGGCTACTTAGAAGCTAGCTGTTTGTAGAGTAAAAGACGTTGAGGCTTACCTAGCAGAGCTGCTAAAGGATTCCATTCAGCCTGCTTTAGGTTGTATCCCATTTTGCTGTACAGCTGACGAGCTTGCTGATTGTCCTCCATTACATGTAAATACAAAGTGTGAAAACCCCAGCTACGAGCCGCCTGTTCACAAGCTTGCAGGAGCTGACGGGCAGCTCCCCGTCGCCGAAATTTCTGATCAACCGCTAAATTAGAAACGTAGGGATATTTGGCAAAACTAAAGGGCCAGGTCTGAGCGGGACGGCATGAGATTTCAACCGTACCGACAATCTGATGCTGGTTGAAGAGAGAGGAGTCTGCTGATTGCACAGCAAAACAGGCATAAAAAGCTAGCTGCGAGCGAAAACGATGCTTTAGGTCTTCATAAATGCCCAAACGTAGTAGAGGATAGCCAAAATACATCCAGCCGGCTCGTGAGTAGAAGCTAGCCGCTAACAGGTCGGCTAGCTGGCTTAAATCCTCAGCGCCTGCAGGTCTAACCTGAAACGAAACAGACTCGCCGGAATATGTGAAGGATACGTGAGGATGAGAAATAGACATAGTGGAAGTTTTAGGCCAGATGGGAATGCTGGTTAGTAGTCTAATAACGGTATTGTGACGAATTGCCCTCAGAGGAATCTTTGATTAGCTTACTCAAAGTCAGCATAGATTACCAGATCGAAA
>JAAHIC010000507.1 GCA_010671965.1 Leptolyngbya sp. SIO4C5 | reverse complement strand
TCGAAAAAACGTTTCGGGCCGGTGAAACGGTGCCGCAAGCGCTGCTAGAAAAGCGGACGATGCAGCATACCTATCGGGATGCTGAGGACTACGTTTTTATGGATATGGAAACCTATGAGGAAGCGCGGCTTTCAGAGGAACAAATTGGCGATCGCGTCAAGTACCTGAAAGAGGAAATGGAAGTCAGCGTTGTGCGCTGGGGCGATCAGGTGTTAGAAGTTGAGCTACCCAATTCGGTGGTGCTAGAAATTACTGAAACCGATCCGGGGGTCAAAGGCGATACGGCTACAGGCGGAACTAAGCCTGCTACGGTTGAGACAGGAGCGCAGGTAATGGTGCCCTTGTTTATCTCAGTGGGTGAGAAAATAAAAATTGATACCCGCAATGACTCCTATTTAGGACGGGAATAGCTGCGGCATGGGCTGCTGATAGCTGACGCTGAAAATAGCCTGATAGCGGCAGATAGACATCAAACTAATTTTTCCAGCAATAAAACGGCTGTAGGCATGGGGTTTAACTAAGTGGATTTAAATTTTGGCGAACTGCGTGAACTGGTGGCTGCACTGAATCAAACAGACATTGCCGAGCTGATTCTAAAAAGCAGCGATTTTGAGCTGACGCTGCGGAAACAGGCGGCGGTTGGTTCAGCAGTGGTGCTTTCAGAAAGCGGCTTGACGGGTAACGGTGCCACACCGCCGACCCCCCTGCCTGATAGTTCTCCGGCCCCGGCAGCCCAGCCTGCCCCAGAGCGATCGCCTGCCCCCGATCCCAATCTGCTGGAAATCACCTCGCCCATGGTAGGCACTTTTTACCGCGCTCCGGCCCCCGAAGAGCCGCCTTTTGTCGATGTCGGCGATCGCATTCAGAGCGGGCAGACTGTCTGCATTATCGAGGCGATGAAGCTGATGAACGAGCTAGAGGCGGAGATTTCTGGGGAAATTATTGAGATTTTGGTGGAAAACTCAGAGCCGGTCGAGTTCGGTCAGGCGCTGATGCGGGTGCGACCTAACTAGGACTTTGCATCTCAATAATGCCCATCATGCCCTGATCTTCATGGTCTAAGATGTGGCAGTGATAGACGGTTTTGCCCGCATAGTCCTCAAAGCGGATGCGAATCACCACTTCCTCGTAGGCAGGCACTGAAACCACGTCCTTCCAGGCTCGCTCAGTGACGGGCTGACCGTTGCGGCTCACTACCTGGAACCGATTGGTATGGAGGTGAAAGGGATGATCCATGCCTGCCCGGTTGATGATGCGCCAGTCTTCGACGCTGCCTACCTGAACTCGGGTGTCAATTCGGCCTGGTTCAAACGCCTTACCGTTGATTAAAAAGGGGGCCCCGGTGCGGTGATCGATGCCGTGATCAAGCACAAATTCTCTTTTAACTTGCGGTTCTGGCAGCGGTTCAACGTTTAAAAGCTGCTGAGGGACTGCCTGTGGCTGCTTGACGCGATCGCCGTAGCTGATCTGAGCGATCGGCTGCGGCTCGTCTGTAACGTTGTCTGCCCTCATCCCCATGCCGTCCATCATGTCCATAATGCCGCGATCGTAAGGGAGATTCATCAGGGCGTATTCCCCCGGTTCTTGGTCACCTTGAATCAGCACTTCTGCCCGCTCGCCAGGGGCTAGGATTATCTCATCGAGGGAAATAGGCACCGCCAATGGACTGCCGTCTGTTGCGATTAAATGCATTAAATGCTGGCTGAGCGCTAGCCGGTAAATGCGAGAGGCTGAAGCGTTGAGCAGTCGCAACCGCAAGAGGCCCTCAGCGGGCAGCGTTAGCCGTGGTCGGTGCTGCCCGTTAACGGTAATTAGATCACCCTGACGGCCCCAGCGCTGAAACACAGGGTTGGGGGGCACAATTTGTCCCCGCCGATTCAGGGCAAAATCCTGCAGCACGAGCAGCGCTTCCGTCGCCGCCTGCAGTTCTGGTAGCTCATCTAAGCCGCCTCGAATCAAAATGGGCGCAGCTAAGCCACTAAAAACCTGTTCAGCTACCAGTCCATGCTGGTGGGGATGGTACCAGGCTAGCCCTGCTGGATGATCGGGTGGCAGCGTGAACTCATAGGTCAGACTTTCCCCCGGCGGCACATGCAGAAACACGTTGTCGGCATTACCCGACGGCGAAATATGCAGCCCGTGATAGTGCAAATTGGTGGGTTGGGGAAGCTGATTGTGAAGGTGCAACCGCAGGGTATCTCCAGGTCGCGCTGCCAGCAGAGGTCCGGGTACCTGCCCGTTGTAACTCAGCAGAGTTGCCCGCCGCCCCCCCACAGTGACTACCGCTGTCTGAGCCGTTAGCTCAGCTTCCAATAGCCCTGATTGGCTAACGAAACGCTGCGGCGCTGTGATGCGAGGCGATCGCCGAGAACACTGAGACAGTAAAACGGTTGCCGCCGCTGCTGTGGTCAAACTCAGAAACTGGCGACGATGCATAGGCAAAATTGCAGGCGATTGCTCAGTGAAAATGATTAGTAGCTCTGATCCAGGATAAACATTTTGCTGGGCCGTGGGGGGAGACGACGCTATGAGATCATCTGTACCGCCTCTAGCCTGACAAAATATTGGGAATGCTTGTTTGGGAAGGAAAGGCGTTGCTTTTTGAGAGAGCAGCTAGCGCCAATTATTAAGGCTTTGTCGATTTGGCTGCTCTAAATGGGTAAATAGAGGAAAGCTAGCCATTCGAGCTTCATGCAGTCATCGATTGTTATTTTTCGCGATCAGATTCTGCCCTACTCAGAGACTTTTATTCCAGCTCAGGTGAATCACTGCCAGCGGTACAGAGGCTTTTATGTCGGTACCACAACAGTTACCAAATCCTGCTTTCCGCTGCCCAAGGAGCACCAGATTGTTCTAGATCAGTCGGTTAAGCGCTTCAAGCTTTGGAAAAATCTCTATATGCGCTGGGGGATTATCAATCCTGACTGGCTGCAGCGCATCAAAGCCTACTCACCTCAGCTCATTCATGCTCATCTTGGCCTCGACGGCGCTTTAGCAATGCCTCTGGCCCGACAGCTCCACGTGCCGCTTGTTGTCACCTTCCACGGCTACTATGCCACTGCAGAGGTGAGTCTGCCCTATCCGGCCCCAACTCAGCTAGCAGGCTTCACGTCGCTGATCCACCGCGAACGCTTCTATCCCACCCTGTTTTATCGGCGGCAGTCCTGCTTATTTCGCCAAGCCGATCAAATTGTTGCCGTTTCCCAGTTTATTCGCGATCGCCTCATTGAGCGTGGCTGTCCGCCAGAGAAGATTCAGGTTCACTATATTGGCATCGATTTGGAGCAGCTAACGCCCAATCCTGATATTCGGCGCCAGCCCGTTGTCTTATTTGTAGGTCGCTTAGTTGAGAAGAAAGGGTGCCAGTATTTGATTCGAGCAATGGCTCAGGTGCAGGCTGAGCGTCCAGACTGTGAGCTAGTAGTGATTGGCGATGGCTATCAGCGATCGGCTCTAGAAACTCTCGCAGCTCACAGTCTCAAAAACTATCGCTTTTTAGGCGTGCAGCCGCCTGAAAAAGTGCGGAGCTGGATGAATCAGTCTGCTGTGCTAGCGGCTCCCAGCATCACTGGCCAGCAAGGCGATTCTGAGGGACTGCCGATCGTCATTCTAGAAGCGCAGGCGATGGGACTGCCTGTGGTGAGCTCACTACATGCAGGTATTCCAGAGGCGGTAACTCACCAGCAAACCGGATTTTTAACGCCTGAAAAAGATGTATCGGCGATCGCGACCTCCCTGCTTACCCTGCTTAATAACGACAGTCTGAGGCAAACGATGGCGCAGCAAGGCCGCAGGCAAGTTGAGCATCGATTCGACATTCGCAAAAATACCCAGGGACTAGAAACACTCTACGAAAAGCTCATAGAAAGAGGGAATGGCGGAAGCCATTCCCTCTAAATAAACCGTCCTAGTGCTGACAACAGATCAACGGCTGACTAAATCAGTGACCTAGCCTAACTCAGTTTGATCATCAATCAGACCGTCGCCGTCATCTAGCAGCGCCGAATAGCCGTTAGGAGAGCGACGCTGTCCGTCCTCAGAAAGTCCGTCCATGCCAGGATCTAGCTTATAGGAGCGAGCTGTCTGATCGTCTAGCACAACATCTTGCAGATCTAGGCCATCGTCCAGCAGCGCATTCTCCAGCGAGGCATCGAGATCGGTTGAAGAGGCTACTTCAACCGATCTCGAT
>JAAHIC010000506.1 GCA_010671965.1 Leptolyngbya sp. SIO4C5 | reverse complement strand
TCAGTCCGGTCAAGCCCAACACCATCGCCAAGTCTATTGCCATCGGCAACCCGGCAGACGGTATCTATGCCCTCGATATTGCCCGCAAGACCAACGGCAACATCGAATCTGTCACCGACGCCGAGATTATTGACGGCATCAAGCTGCTGGCTGAAACCGAGGGCATCTTTACCGAAACCGCAGGGGGAACCACCATTGCGGTGCTGAAAAAGCTGGTAGAAGCAGGCAAGATCGATCCCGATGAAACCACGGTGGCCTATATCACCGGCAACGGCCTCAAGACTCAAGAGGCTGTTCAGGGCTACATTGGCGAGCCGCTGACAATTGAGCCAAAGCTGGAGAGCTTCGAGCGTGCTCTAGAGCGCGCCCGCACCTTAGAGCGGCTAGACTGGCAGCAAACCTCCGTGTAACCCCCATGAAGGATGAGCACAAGCGATATCCTCTGCTCATCCCCGCCATGTCCTAGTTATTTCCGCTGGGCATGCTTAGCCCACTCTGCGAGATCCCGTCAATTTTCGATTTTTTACCCTTCGTCTGAAATCATGGCTGTCAAAGTTCTTATTCCTACCCCCCTACAAAAGTTCACCCACAATCAGGCCACCCTCGAATGTAAGGGTGACAATATTGCTGAAATGCTGAACGACCTAGAAGCCAACTGTCCTGGCATCAAGGCTCGTCTCTGCGATGACAAAGGTGAACTCCGTCGCTTCGTCAATTTCTACGTCAATAGCGAAGATATTCGCTTCCTCGATGGCAAAGAAACCTCCCTCAGCGAGGGTGATGAGGTGAGCATCGTGCCGGCGGTTGCGGGTGGCTAATTGCCCCGGTAACTACTGCATCTAGGTCACAGCGCTGAAGCCATTCAGCGCTTTTTTGGGCTCATTTTTGCTGCGGATATTCTAAAATTTGTAGCGGCAGATTGAGCCAGCGAGCAGCCCAGCGCGACAGCCGAAATTTACGCTGAATGGCAGCGGGCATTGTTTCCCAACTGGCAGTCACAAAGCCCAAGCGCTGGTAAAAATGTCCTAGGCGATCGCCCAAGCATTCCAAATACAAGGGCTGATTCGCTTGCTGAATCAAATGCTGGGTCAAATGCGTTCCTAGGCCCAGCCGTCGATGGGCCGGATCCACCACCAGACTGCCTAGCTCCTGCGCCTGCTCAAACTGCCTGAGCTGCCCACAGGCTACCACCTGTCTTTGCTGCTCAATTAGCCAAAACTGCTGCCAGCGAAGCTGAGTTGGATCCAGCAGCGATCGCAGCACTAACCACCGAATTGCCCCCATATCTGCCGCGATCGCCCGCCGGAGGTGATATTCCCTGGGCAATTCTGGTTGCTTCACTATTTTCATCTACCCGCTCAATTGGGTTTGAATAAACGGCATACTGAATTAGCATAGGCTGGCTTCCTCTGGCTGGCTGCATCTTCTCTATAGAATGGCTGAGGCTTCTTTTTTCATCGGCTGTGCCGTTTGGGCTTATAAAGATTGGATTGGCGACTTTTATCCGGCAGGTAGCCGCCCAGGCGACTTGCTACAGCTCTACAGCCAGCGTCTGACAGCGGTTGAAGGCAATACCACGTTCTACTCAGTGCCCAGTGAGACTATGGTGCAGCGCTGGGCTGCAGAGACACCGGCCAGCTTCCGGTTTTGCCTAAAGCTGCCGCGATTCATCACTCACCAGGGGCAGTTGAGTCCGAGGCTGCCGGAAGCGATCGCTTTCCTAAAGCGGGTAGCGCTGCTGGGCGATCGCCTTGGCCCCTGCCTGGCCCAGTTACCGCCGAGCTATAGTCCTGCGGCTTTAGCAGACTTGAACAGCTTTATTGAACGATGGCCGCACCAGCAAGTGCCCTTGGCAGTGGAAGTACGTCATCGTGACTGGTTTCAGTCTAGTTATCAAACCCAGCTCAATCAGCTTTTAGCTAGCTATAAAAGCGGGCGGGCACTGCTTGATAGCCGCCCGATCTACGACTGCATAGCCGACGGCAACCGCGATCCTCAGCTACACTCTGAGCGCCGCAAGCCACAGGTACCGCTACAGCCCGCCGTCACTGCCGATTTCAGCCTTATCCGCTATATCGGCCATCCCGATTTGGCCTATAACCAGTCGTACTTACAAAAATGGATTCCCCAACTACAGCAGTGGCTGAGTCAAGGAACCCAAATTTACTTCTTTGTCCATTGTCCAATCGAAGCCAAATCGCCTGCGATCGCTCGCCATTTCTATCAGCTTTTACAGCAGCAGGGAATCGTTAGGCAACCTTTACCTTGGCAGAAAATCAGTCCGTCCCCAACACAGCTCAGCCTGTTTTAATCAGTCTGTTTTTAAGGGAATAGACTAATCGTTGTCCCAATCCTCTCGCCCCATCAGATCGCTAATCCGATCTCTGAGTAGAAAACCCTTCGCCTCCAGCTCAGCCTCAATCCCGGCCCATTCGCGAGCTGGAATATATTTGCAAAGCGTATAGATGGGCTGCTGGCGGCTTACAGTTCCTTTTTGAACTAGCTGACGCGCTTCATCTTGAATGAAGTCAATGGAATAAGAGTAAGAAAGTGATTGAAGCATAATTCACCCTGTCAAAAGACATCAGTGGAAGTAACGTGGCATGTCAAGGCTAACCAATCTAGCCCCAAACCCGATGGAAGACTTAGCGAAAGACTGAACTGCGAGAAGCGTTTCTGTAACAGATCATACTGTTTTTTTGGGCTATTGACCGCTGTAAAGCTCCAGTTATTGTCTCTCCAAATCAATCTCTGGAGGATTAATAAATATTGTTAGTTGTTAAGCTGCCCAGACTGGCTAATTTTATGTCAATAACAGCTAAGACTTATGGAAACGATCAGCTTCTCTTAATCTCTCAACAGCCTTAATTGAATCTCTCAATAACTTTAGTTGGGCTATATTCTTGCTTTTGAGCTGAGAAACTACTGCTAAGCCTCAGTGGTTTTGCGGGCAATTTGGGAGTGATTAAGTAAATTAAATCGCCTTTACAAAGTTATCAAATCCTATTTTTTATGAATTGCTAAACGGTCAGCGATCGCCGTTGTCGCTGCTGGCAAAGTTCAACTGCAAGTTCAATTGCCGCTGTCATACTGGTTGCTGCCGCCAGACCACATCCAGCAATATCAAAAGCGGTGCCGTGATCGGGAGAGGTGCGGACAAAAGGCAAGCCGATTGTCGTGTTGACGGCCCGGTCGAAAGCTAGGAGCTTGACCGGGATCAGTCCCTGGTCGTGGTACAGGGCTAAATAAGCATCATGAGCCGGCTGCTGGCCCATCCAGGCTTGTCCTGGTTTGACCCAGAGGGTATCTGGTGGGACGGGGCCGTCTAGGGTGAGCTGCGGGTATCGCTGGCGCTGCTGGTGCAGCCAGGGTATCAGCCAGTCTTGTTCTTCGTGGCCGAGCTGTCCCTGCTCGCCGCTGTGGGGATTGAGTCCGGCGATGGCGATGCGGGGCTGACTTAGGCCAAAATCCTGCTGTAAGCATTCAATCAGCAGGTCAAGCTTGCGGCTCATCAGTGCCGGGGAGAGGGCTGTAGGTACCTGAGCCAGAGGAATATGAGTGGTGGCTAAAAGGGTGCGTAGCTGCCAGCCGCTGTGAGGCGATCGCGCTACGAACAACATGCCAAAGCGATCGCGTCCGGCTCCCTCGGCCAGCAGCTCAGTTTGGCCCGGATAGGAATGTCCGGCTAGCTTCCAGGCTGACTTGGCAATGGGAGCGGTGACAATACCGTCGAAGTGGCCGCTGATGGTTTTGCGAATTGCCGTCTGTAAAGAACGGAAGCTGATGTCACCGCTAGCGCCGTTGCCAACGCCGAGGCTGACTGCAGCCCTAACGGTAGCGTCGGCCTCAATCTCTAGCGGCTCAAAAGCGGCAGGATCGGCTAGCGACAGGCCTAACTGAGTTAGCCGCTCATAGGTCTGCTGCAGCAAAAAAGAGTTGCCGACTAAGGTGATCTCAGCCAGCGATCGCCAGCGGTTATCGGCCAGGGCCTTCAGTACTACCTCAGGGCCGATGCCGGCAGGATCACCGAGGGTAATTGCTAGTCGAGGACGGCGGCTAGAGGTCATAGCAAAGCAGACCTATGAGCGGCTAACTCAGTTAGGCCTGTCGCTAGCCGATCCTGCCGCTTTTGAGCCGCTAGAGATTGAGGCCGACGCTACCGTTAGGGCTGCAGTCAGCCTCGGCGTTGGCAACGGCGC
>JAAHIC010000505.1 GCA_010671965.1 Leptolyngbya sp. SIO4C5 | reverse complement strand
TCATCATCTCTTTTTGTTGCGCCGGACAACTGTTTGATAGAGCTGTGGCAAGAAATCTCAATCAGCAGTATTTTCTAGGCGATACTAAGTCATTTATTCAATTTGTCATATCGTCAGGAATACAGAATTGATCAAGTGAATTGGGCACTCAGTAGACAGCGATCGCGCTGTAGAGACGGCTGAGTCAGGATAAATCCAGCGAGGCCGCGTTTTTGGCAGTCACCAGAGTAGAGGCGGTATTGGGCTAGAAGTCAGCGGTTAGGGCAACGTCGCGGATTTGAGCCTGTGGTTTGTCAGGGTAGGTTTTGAGATGACAGGTCTTCGCTTACTATTGGATGACTAACGCAACTCATTGCCTAAGCCTGTAATGACTGAAGAATCTCAGACCCCTGCCGCTCATAACGATCCGGCGACGACAGAAGCCAATCAAGCCCTAGAGAAAGAAGCCCAGCTCCCCCTAACAGGCTGGCAGCAAGAAGTATCTCAAGGTTTAGAATTTGGTCTAGAAGCGGCTGCTAGCATCCGCGATCGCTCCATTTCTACTTTCTCACGGGGAGAACTGCCCCATTTCGCGGGCATCAACACCTTTCTGAAAGCGCCCTACATTGAAGACGTGCGTAAAGTGGGCAACTATGACGTGGCGATCGTGGGCGTGCCCCATGACTCCGGCACCACGTATCGCCCCGGTACCCGCTTTGGCCCCCAGGGAATTCGCCGTATTTCTGCCCTCTACACGCCCTATAACTTTGAGCTGGGGGTAGATCTGCGGGAGCAAATTACCCTCTGTGATGTGGGCGATATTTTCACCATTCCGGCCAATAACGAAAAATCCTTTGATCAAATCTCTAAGGGTATTGCCCATATCTTTAGCTCTGGAGCTTTCCCTATTGTTTTAGGCGGCGATCATTCCATTGGTTTTCCTACCGTACGCGGCATTTGTCGGCATCTGGGGGATAAAAAAGTCGGCATTATTCACTTCGATCGCCACGTCGATACCCAAGAAACCGACCTCGACGAGCGAATGCACACCTGCCCCTGGTTCCACGCCACCAATATGGCCAATGCCCCGGCTAAAAACCTGGTACAGCTTGGCATCGGTGGCTGGCAGGTACCCCGTCAGGGAGTGAAGGTCTGCCGGGAACGGGCCACCAACATTTTGACCGTGACCGACATTACCGAAATGGGCCTAGATGCGGCGGCTGATTTTGCCCTCGAAAAAGCGCTTGACGGGACTGACTGCGTTTGGATTAGCTTCGATATTGACTGTATTGACGCCGGGTTTGTCCCCGGTACGGGCTGGCCGGAACCGGGAGGACTCCTACCTCGCGAAGCTCTACACCTACTCAAAAAAATTGTGCAAAACGCTCCGGTCTGCGGCCTGGAAGTGGTGGAGGTTTCACCGCCCTATGATGTCAGCGACATGACGGCGCTGATGGCTACCCGTGTCATCTGCGATACGATGGCGCACTTAGTCATTTCGGGGCAGCTTCCGCGTTCCGAAAAGCCTGCCTATATTCACGCGGAAGCTAACATGAACGTCGATCAGCGGTGGACGTAGGCCATGCACGAAGTAGATATGACTAAGGCGCTGATTCTGACGGTACGGGACTGGTGGGCTTCACAGCCAGAGGCACCTCAGATTGAAAAAATTTATCTGACGGTGGGTCAGTTTACCTGCGTGGAGCCTGCTAGCCTGCAGTATGCCTTTCAGGTACAGACCCAGAACACCTTTCTGGCGGCGGCAGAGCTGATAATTCAGGATATCCCTCTGATCGCTTTTTGCCAGACCTGCCAGCAGGAATACGCGCCGCAGATTGGCCTCCAGTATGCCTGCCCCACTTGCCAGTCCCCAATGGAGGACATTCGCTCTGGCCGGGAGCTGAAAATCGATCGGATTGAATGCGCTCAGCCTGCTGCTGTCACTCAGGGTTCGGACTCGCTACTGTAGATTTATCAACGTTTTTAGCAGGCCAGGGCTTTTATCGGCTGCTGGGCTGAACAATCAGCGCCATGTCGCTTGCAGGAATCGGGACCGAAATTTCCGCTCTGGTGCAGGGGCTTAACGTCATCTTGACTAGCCTCTGCCAGCTTTTGGCACTGTTTGTCATCGGCCTTGGCATTGTCAGAGCCTTGGTAATTTTTCTGAAGGATACCTTGCTGAAGCCGCAGACGGCAGATGCTTTTCAGCGCAGCCGTTTGGTCATGGGATATTCCTTCTCACTGGGGCTGAGCTTCTTAATTGGAGCAACTATTCTCAAAACGATGATTTCTAGCCGCTGGGATGACATTGCTCGCCTTGCGGCCATCATTGCGGTCAGAACGGCGCTGAACTATCTGCTTTTACGGGCGATCGCGCCGACAGCCCCAGCCACTGCTCCCGATCAGGCCAGCGGTAGCCAAATTTCAAACTGACTGCCTGTGTCAGCCGGAGGCTTAGCCTGAGCAAAAGTACGCGATCGCACATAAAATTTGCCCCCGTGTTTGCTGGTCACAATGTGATAGCTCATGGCTAGACTGGTTTCCTTCATTAGGCGCTGTTCTTCTGCAAACCGCTGCTGTACCTTTTGCTCAATCTCAGGGGCTAAACCGGGGCCATTGTCGCTAATTTGTAAAACGACCCAGCGGCGATCGCCCTCCCTTAGGCTTGGCTGATCGGGGAATGTTTTGATTTCGGTTTTTAGCGTCAGCGTCGGCACATATTCAGCCTGAGTAGACTCAGCCCGATTAAATTCCGCTGCTAGGGTGCAGCGGATGGTCTGCTCTAGCAGCGTATCGACAGTCTTCGACAACAGGTTCATGAACACCTGGCTGAGCTGTCCGGCAAAGCAGCTTACCGGCGGCAAGCGTCCGTACTGGCGCACTACCTGGATAGGGGTCTGCAATTGGCTGGTGAGCAACAGCAAAACGCTGTCGAGTAAATCGTGCAGGCTAGCAGGCTTGGGGTAGACCTCATCAATGTGACAAAAATTCTGCAGGCTGGCCGCTAGCTGCTTGATACGACTGGCACCGCTGCGAATGCTCATCAGCGTTTTAGGCAGATCGCTTTGGAGATAGTCAAGGTCAATATCGGCTTTGAGCTGATCGACGGCTGCAGACGGCTGCGGACAGCTAGCCTCATAAGCGGCAACGAGTTCGAGAAGTTGCTGGCCGTACTCTTCTAAGTGTGCCAGGTTGCCCCAGATAAATCCGATCGGATCAGAAAGCTCGTGGGCCACACCATCCACTAAGCGCCCCAAAGCGGCCATTTTCTCGTTCTGGAGTCGCTGCGCCTGAGCCCGCTCGTAGCGCACCTGGGTTTCAATGCCGCGGATCTGCCAGTAAGCCACCATCAAGTCGGGGGCGCTGAGGAGGCGATAGGTCTGGTCGCACTGTACGACTAGCGGATGCTGCTGTAGCTCTGGCGATCGCCGCAGAGCTTTCTGAGCGGCGGTAATGATGGGGGTGGTAGCTGGCAAGACTAGGGCGGGCGATCGCGCATAGCTCTGCAATACCCGCAGAGGCTGCTGCAGAAAAAGTTCTAGCCCTTGAGGCCGCAGCAAATATTCCAGAAAGGTTTGACGCGCAATCAGACCCAGCAGTTGGTCTTGCTCCATCAGCACAGCGCCCGGCAGGCTCGGATAGCGCTCAAAACACTGGGCCAAGGACAGCCCAAGACAGGCCGCGTCCACCTGCAGCTCAAACAGCGGTAGGTCTGAGAGCACTGAATCAATCTTCAAAGCGCTGCTAGCTTCTACTTGCTGAGGCAGCAGAACCAAGTCAGCTAAAAGACGGTTTTGCGTCATTAATTATGAAAAGCTGCGATCGCCGTTTCTCCATGATGGCTATTCTGGCAGTCCAGCAGAACAGTAAAAGCCGATCTTAAGGCGTTAAGTTTACTGCAGAAATTTATCTTGGTCAGAAATTTCCGCAGGCCTGGGAGAGCTAATTTGTCACCCTCAGAAATAATCCCCAAAAATCAGGGTTACTCTCCCAGGCGGCCACTGTTAGCTATCAGGTTGAGCAATTGCCTACAATTTAGTACATTTGTATTGAAAGCGATGGCGCTAGCAGGGCTACAGCAATACCCGGATGACAATCGCTATCTTGCCCGCTTTGTTACTGTTGCAGCCTTGCTCGGTCACTCACCTGGATCAGCTGCTCGGCCGAGCACCCGTCTGCACTCCAGTCCCCACCTCT
>JAAHIC010000504.1 GCA_010671965.1 Leptolyngbya sp. SIO4C5 | reverse complement strand
AGAAAGCAGCCAAGTGGCGATATGAATTAGCGGTCGGGCTGGCTTAGCCGTACCAAGAAACTGTGCAAATCTTGGGGCAAAAGGGTTTGTAAACGCTGGACTAAAGCCAAGTTAGCTTTAAGCTGATTGATCTCAATTTCAGCACCGTAGCCGTGTCGGACAAAATGCCGAAATCCTCTGAGCTGGTTCAGAACTTCAAAAGTCTCTTCTGACAGAAAAGCCGGGCGGATCTCCGTTACGGGTTCGCTCAAGCGCAGCAAAAGTGTGCGGTGCCAGTTGCCGCCAGCTCCAATTTGGTTCTCGAAGGTATGAGCCACGAGCTGCAGCAAATCTTCAGCCGCACAGTACAGATTATGAATCTGGTAGGCAATGCTATCTCGCTGCGCTGGTGTCTCTAGCCCATCCTCTAAACGCGCCTGCAACCTCTGATAAACGCGCTCAGTTAGCCGTAGTTGAGCTTTTAGCTCAGCCGTCAGGCCAACTATCTTTTCGTGCTCCATTGCAGTCCGGTTTGGCGAATTTTATCGGCAAAGTGGCACTGATCTAAGGGCACGATGTCCACGTCGCGATCGAGATCAGTTGAGAGGTAGCTGGACAACCCAAACGGATTGCCCACTGCCAGGGTTTCAACGGCGAGATCGAGATCTGAGTGTTGGGTAAACCTGCCCGGCTGGGTCATGGAGCCGAATAGATAGCCGCCGCAGATACCAAAGCGTTCCCCGTTCTGCTGCAGCCAGGAGAGTGCCTTGGCCAGAAGTCGCTGGCGATCGCGCTCGTTTTGCTGACGGATTTGGGCCAGCTTTTGATCGAGCAGTTTGGTAGAAAAGGCCATAGGTTCAGTTCTATCGGCTAAGTCAACCAGCTACCGGAGCCGCAGCTTTGAGCGCAAAGATATATTCAATCGTATCTTCTACGGATTTATCGGGCGTAGAGGCCCCAGAGGTGACGCCAACGGTGATAGGGCCAGCGGGCAGCCAAGGCTCGGTGACGGTCATCTCGCCGTGGAGAACTTTATGCTCAATCCGGTTGCCGGGGCCAATGCGCGAGGCGCTGTCGATGTGGTAGGAAGGGATGCTGTGCTCGATGGCAATCTCCTGCAGGTGAGTGGTGTTGGACGAGTTGTAGCCGCCGATGACCACCATCAGGTCTACCTTTTCATCCACCAGCTCAAACATGGCATCCTGCCGCTCTTGGGTAGCATCGCAGATGGTATTAAAGCTTTGGAAATGCTCATCTAGCTCTAGCGGCCCGTACTTTTGCAGCATGGTGCGCTCAAACAGCTTGCCGATCGCCTCAGTTTCGCCTTTGAGCATGGTGGTTTGATTAGCAATTCCTACCCGCTCTAGATCCACGTCGGGATCAAAATCGACTGAAGTAGCCTGATTGAATTTGGCCATAAACTCGCTGCGATCGCCGCCGTTGAGAATATAGTCGGCTACGTATTCGGCTTCGGCTAAGTTCAGCACCACCAAATACTTACCGGCAAAAGAGCTGGTGGCAATGGTTTCTTCGTGCTTGTACTTGCCGTGAATGATAGAGGTGTAGTCTTTCTTCTTGTGCTTTTCTACTGTGTTCCATACCTTTGATACCCAAGGGCAGGTGGTATCGACAATGGTGCAGTTGCGATCGTTGAGCAACTGCATTTCCTGCACGCTAGCGCCGAAAGCGGGCAGGATGACCACATTACCTGACTCCACCACTGAAAAATCTTTCTCCCCGTTATGGACGTCAATGAAACCCACATTCATCTCTTTCAGACGCTGGTTGACGCCGGGATTGTGAATGATTTCGTTGGTAATCCAGATGCGCTCTTGGGGAAAATGCTGTCGGGTTTCATAGGCCATTTGCACGGCCCGCTCCACACCCCAGCAAAAGCCAAATGCCTCTGCCAGTCGCACTGTCACCTCGCCTCGCGTCAGGGTGTAGTGATTGTCACGGATCTGCTGGATCAGGCCGCTCTTGTACTCCGAATCAAGCTGATTAGCCACCGACTCTTCATGGCCGAAGCCCTTACGGTGGTAGTTAGCTGATTTTTGCAGCGATCGCTTAAAAGCCTTCGTATCCATGACACTCCCTGCCGAGCAGCGTTTGTTCCATCCCTAGCATAGCGGTTTGGCTGGAGCAGGTTAAAGGGACATTCCTCATCGTCCTCGCCCCTACTGCTCTAGATCTTGGTACAGCGCGATCGCTGTGCGCCACACCAAATAGCCCTGATCGTTCAAGTGCAGCCCATCCGTCGTCAGATCAGAGCGTAGCCGCCCTTCCGTATCGGCAAAGAGGGGATAGAGATTGAGATATTCCACACCGCTGTCAATAGCAATCTCTTCAAGACTTTGGTTCAGATCGCGGATACGGCTATTAGGCAGGACTAAAAGGCGATCGCGGCCCTGCCAGGTAGACTGTTCAGCGCTGTGGGGCAGGATTGACTGCACAATAATTTGAGTGCGCGGGTGCGCCCAGCTCAGATATTCTACGAGCTGACGATAGTTATTCAAAATCTCCGCGTCCTGTTTGCCCCAAATTAGATCGTTGATGCCGATCATCACCAGAATGACTTGAGGCCGGGTGCGATCGAGCAGTTCAGCTCTCTCTAAGAGTCCGGCGGTAGTATCCCCAGAAATACCCTGATTTAGCCAGGTTTGTTCTGCTGGTAGCAGCTCAGCAGGAAACCACAGGCTGATAGAATCTCCTAGCAGAACAGCGAGATTGTCGGGTTCTTGAACAGCGATCGCGTCAGCTTCTTGGGCTAGCAGCGACACCCACTGCTGATAGTTGAGCTGCTGGCGAGCGCCGAGCTGCACTTCAAAGCTGGTTTCCTCAAGGCCATCGGCAACTGAGGCATTGGCCTGGGGCAAGACGGGCGATCGAGGCGCAGGCGGCTGCGTGCGCGACAAAAGCAAGACGGTCACAAAGAGCAATCCGTTTATCGACAGCGATAAAACAGCCCAGGCTGGCATTGCTTGCAGATGATGCAGAAAATTCCGCACAGCGATCACAGAAGGGGTAACGGCTCAGATCTTAAACGTATTCGTCTGATTCAGCACGTAGCGATCGCACAAAACTTCGATAAAGTTCTCTTTAACCTATTGTCAAATGTGCTAACTCTACATTCAGCGCTCTAATCGCTAACTGAGCCTCGAAGAATGAGATAGTCAAAAGCCGTGAAATCTTCAGAAAAAACTCCGGGATCAGAAATATTCAACCAGCTACCAGCAGAGGTAAAACGACCCGACCACTCACCACACAGTGCATAAATTCCCCGGTTTGCTAGCCGTTGGCTGACCTGTTCAAAGGGATCAACCAGATCTTCCTCTTCAAACTCTTCCTCAGAGAGATCGTCAGAGCTGTAGCTGTATGAGTCTAATACACCTGTTGAATCAGAACAGGTATAGCTCATGAATTCTGTTGTGTCGTTGTATTCATAATGAACGGTCTTCGCTCTCAAAGTCTTTACTATTTCAGGGATGTAGCTATTAATTTGTAAACGACTGCTAGCAACATATTCGATAGTCGTCCAAGAATTGCCTCTGATTTGGTAAAACAAGTACCCTGAATCATCTACTCTGATACGTCTACTGTAAACGTTTCTTTGAATCTCAATTGGCGCTAAATCATCAAGCACGCGAATTACATCTTTTATGGGTGCTTTGATAAAGTCGAGAAGATGAGAAGTATCAACATCTATGCCTGTTCTTTGGGTGATTCGAGATGTGTTCATGGGTTATTCAATGAGGCTTAGACTGCATAACATGGAGAACAAGCCACTGAAGGCGATCGCATTTTGTTTGCAATCGCCCTCTTGAACATAAGTATTGAATTGAATTACTGCGTTTTACCGGCGGCCAAACCACTTAGATGCTACAGCTCCTAAAGCTGCACCCACCAGCGGATTGCTCAAAAATTTGATAATCGCAGGCTGATCGGCCATTACCTCCTGAAAAATATCCGGATGGTTGTGATAAGCAAAGGCGGCTAGCTTCGAGACATCATCAGCATTCATCCGACTAGCGTGATGAGTTGAGAGTCCTAGCTGGCGCTCTAGATCGCGATCGCTGAGTCCTCGCTTCTTCAAGTGCTTGAAGAATTCTCTGGCTACATCGTCCCGCTCATTGGGCTTAACCTGAGCGTCATCACCGCCGTCCACGCTACCAGGACGGCGGTG
>JAAHIC010000503.1 GCA_010671965.1 Leptolyngbya sp. SIO4C5 | reverse complement strand
TGAGAAAAATCCTCACCGGGAATCTGATCGCCTGCGCCATCGAAGGCAAAGCCGAAGGTTTCCCATGAGGCGTTAAACACATAATCATAGTTGTTTAATGTCCCTGACAGACCATATTCTAGATACGTCCCGAAACTGTCCTCTTCAAAATCTCCGCGAGAATTAACGCGGGCTTCTAAAACTTGATTAATCTCCTCTTCGCTAGGACGACGGGTAATGATATTGATCACACCTCCGGTCGCTCCTTCCCCAAAGGCTGCCGAGGGACCACGAACCACCTCAATCCGTTCAATGGCTCCAGGGGCAATACTTCTGAGTCGAGCCGCAGCTGTACGTTGGTTGGAGGTGATTGGCACCCCGTCAATCAAAATTTGAGGATCTCTACCCCGTAGGGACTGAGCGGAGTTATTAAAGCTTTGAGTTGGAGGTCCTAAACCTGGAACCGTCTGGCCCAGAATGTCTACTAGATTAGTGGTTAGGTTGGTTTGCTGCTCAATCTCCTCGCGGGTAATCACCGTCACCGAACGGGGCACATCTCGAATATCTTCCTCAGTACGAGTCGCCGTCACCACCACCTGAATGGCATCGTCATCCGCATCCGCTGCCGTGGCCACTCCCGGCACCACGCTCAGCACCAAACTTCCGGCTTCTGTGCTCACCTCAGCCTGGGGCGGCCCATCCGTGCCCGTAATCGAAACCTGCACGCCCCCATCGGCTAACTCCGTTACGCTCACTAGAGCAATGCCTTCCGCCGGGCCAAACTGTTCGAACAGCTCGCCTTCCGGTAGCGCCAGCACCGCATTGGGGATATCTGCCGTCAGCGCATTGCCCACTGTCTGCGTCGCTGGTGTGGGTAAGTCTCCGTCCGGTGTTTCCAGCACAACAGAGAGTCCTGTTTCGGTGGGCTCAACTCTGACCCCCGTGATTTGCACCTGCGCCGCCTCGATTTGCGCCATCCAGTCGGCCACTGTCGTCGCGGGTGCAGGCGATGACGCGGCCTCCTCATGGGGGGACGGTGCAGCCAACCCCTCTATATCGATTACGGCGGCAGGGGCGTCCTCCTCAGCAGGCGACGCGGGCTCAGTTGCCGCAGCGTCAGTTGCCGCAGGCTCAGTATCTATGCCCTCGTCTGCGGTTGTTGCCCCCGCATCCGCGGCGGGGGCTGCTGTCGGCGGCGGTTCGCTGGCCCAACCGGGCGCACTACCCAATACCCAAAATCCCAATAGACACAGCACCAGACCGGTAGAGTACTGCTGTCGATCAAATCGTCGCGGCGTTGCTAGTAAATTCATTACGCTGATCTCCACACACCTTAGACACGACGAGCCACACATCATGCCGCTCAGTCCGCATCAAAAAAGAATCATTGTCAAAAACGTGTGTTGAGAATACGGGATTTAGGCGATCGCAATTTGCGGCATCCGGATCTTTTTTTGCGGGATCGGGATCTTTTTTAACCTCAGTTCGGGTTAAGAAATCGCTCGTCAGATTCAGTCTTTTGAGAGCGCATTTCCCCTCCTTGGAGGGGCTTGGGGTGGGTTCGCCGCCAACTTCGAGCCCGATTCAGACCCACCCCGCCGTTCGGCTGAGCTCACGACGAAGCCCTACGGGCACCCCTCCGCAGAGCTATCGATTACACACAAGTTGCTGTATTGCTTACCAAGGAACGGTTCTGCAGATCGGTTGCGGTCTTTTACAGGTGGTAGAACCTCACCTAACCTCTCCTTCTCAAGGAGAGGCACCGGAATTCCTATGTGATTGGGGTCAAATCATTAGCCAGAGTGTGCATAAACCTCTCCTTACTCAAGGAGAGGTGCCGCAGGCGGTGAGGTCTTGTCCGCTCTAGCGTAGTCTAGAATCCAGTGCTGGCATGACTTTGACAGAGTTCGGCCTAATGGATAGCTCCGCAGAGGGGATTCAGGTAGCTAATTAACGGCAAATCGTTATCGCGAATTCACGTTTTTTAGCGGCGCAGACTGCTGCGGTAATGTCGCGGCGTCAGGCCAAACTGCTGCTTAAACATGTGGCAAAAATGGCTCTGGCTAGCATAACCCGTGGCTTGCGCCACCCCGGCGATATTGAATGTGGGCTCGGCCAATAGCTGTTTAGCTCGCTCCATGCGGTGGGTTTGCAAATAGCCAAACACCGTGGTGCCAAAGACGTGACGAAACCCCTGTTTTAGCTTGTAGTCATTCAATCCCACGAGGCGAGCCAGTTCCACCAGTGACGGTGGATTGCCTAACCGCTGGAGCAGAATATCACTGGCGTAGTGAATGCGATCAATGTCTTCGGCGTGCAATCCCAATGTCGCCAAATCGGCAGGCTGGGACTGACACACAGGGTCGAGCCGCAGGGCAATCAGTTCCATCACTTTGCTTTCTAGATACAGCCAACGGGTCAACCCCTGGAAGGGACAGTGCAAAATCTGATGAATGGCAGACTGCATGGCGGCGGTAGTGGGCTGTACATTCCAGAACTCATTTTTGATAGGCTGAGAATTTCGAACAATCTGCTTGAGGAGTGGTGGCAAGACATCCAACTGCTCACCCACTAACGTTTCAAACAGCTCAGGCTCGATATGAATGTCAAACTTGAGGACGCGCTCTCCCGCTTGCCAATGGAACTGACCGCCACCGGAGTCACACCAATCAGCCGAGAAGAAATTGTGGCAAGATGGCACCTTCTCCTGGCGATTATGACCTGAGAGCATAAAGCTCATTTCCATCGCCAGACAAGGGTCGCAAGGTTCACCAGTGCCGGTCTCCACAGTCAAATCGTCTTGCAGGGTGTAGTCATCGATCAAGATATTCAGCCCTGGCCGCAAATTCACCTCTTGTTGATAACCGTGACTTTTTCCAGTCGCGTCGATCAGCGGGATTGTCCACGGTTGGCGTATTGACTTTATCTGCTCAGGTTGGGGGTGCCGACTCCGAGCTTCGGGAACAGAGAGGATTAAGGTCATGGGGCGATCGCGGCAAGGATGCGGGGCTAATGAGACTAATTCTCATCAATATACCCGACGACGCCAGTGTGTCAATGCTCGCACCGCTACAGATCGCCGACTGAGGCATCCATTTTTTTGAGGTTATCCACAATACTCCCAACGCCGCCGACCAGCACAATTCCCAAGGCACTGAGGGTATAAAGTACGGCAATTCCAGACCCGGCTCCACTGCCGAAAAGGGGACTCAACCAGCTAGTCAAGGTATCTCCCGATGCCATGGCGGGCTCAAACACGCGATCAGCCAGTGGCCCCGCCACTAAGACGGCGATCGCGCTGGCAATCTGCGTCACCAGGGAATTGGCAGCGAACACGCGACCCTGAATTTCGGGCGCGATCGCGTCCATCCATAGGGCACTGCGGCAACTGCCCAGGAGCGGAAAGTTGAGTGAGGATGAGACTTGGGCCGGTATCCAGATGGTCAGCGATCGCCCCAGGCCAAACACGGTTTTGCTCAATCCTGCGCCAATCATGCCCCCCAGCAGACCGCGCATGCGCCGCTTGGGGCCACCCCAAATGCTGGTCAGCACGGCACCCGCGACGCCACCAATGCCCGCCGCCGCCGAGACGCTCGCCAGGGCTTGAGCATTGCCCTCGGTGCGAGCCAAAATCATGGGCTGATACAGGGCTCCCCCCAAGTCATGGGCAAAGGTGAACAGCACGACCAGCAGCAGCAGGGCTCTGAGGCTGGGCTGCTGCCACACCTGGCGAAGGCCAAAGGTCAGTCTACTCCGTAGCGGTACCGACTGGGAGGCTGGTTTGGAAGCGGGTTGGGGAATGGTTGCGAGCAGCAGCGTGATGAAGGTGATCGCAAACGTCCCTAAATCAATGCCCACGATGCCCGCTAGCCCAATGAGCGGATAGAGCAATCCCGCTAGGGCTGGCCCCGCAATGCTGGAGCCGTAATGCACCATCGCCCCCATACTACCTGCCCGTGTGTATTGCGCTTTTGGCACCATGAGCGACACCGACGCCTGATAGGCCAACACCTGAATTTGGCTGAAGCTGCCAACTAAAGCCACCACGCTATATAGATGCCAGAGTTGGAGCTGTTGGGTGAGATAGAGCACCCCAATGATGACGGTAGCGATCGCGGCGATCGCGTCCCCTAACAACATGAGGCGCTTGCGGTTGTAGCGATCGACAATCAGCCCTGCAAACAGCGTTGTGGGGATTTGTGGCAGCTGAAAAAAGAAGCCAATCAGCGCTAATG
>JAAHIC010000502.1 GCA_010671965.1 Leptolyngbya sp. SIO4C5 | reverse complement strand
CAAGGACAGCGAGTGCCAGCCACAGATCGGATCAACAGTAATTTTCCAAAATTTCATAATCCTCGGGCTAGCTTTTCAGTCAAACCACCAGTAGCCAGAGCAATACGCATTGAACCCAAAAAGCCTCTCTAGCTACTTAGCTAGAGAGGCCAGGATAATGACAATCGCTAACTGTTAGGGTGATTGGGGAGCTTCGCAGTCAAAGAGCCGCACGATGGCCGCAGAAGCGTAGTTCCTCAGAGCTGGCGCACTGGGGGCGAAAGCAGTACCCGTCTCGTTGAGCGGTGAGGCTACGCCGCAGTGAGCCGACATCAGGCTGATTAGATTTTCACCCCAGTGACCGTTGATATCTGTGAAGCCAAAGGGCTGCTGATTCAAGGGTAGATCAGGGCTAAGACCTAGCTGGCGACGACGGAACTCAGCCGCCCGGCGAATCATAGCCATCAGCTCAACGCGAGAAACCGTTGCAGAGGGCCGGAAAGTACCTACCACGTCACCGCTGACAATGCCATTATCTTTGGCGAACTTGATTTTAGCCGCACTCCAGCGATTCGCCGCGACGTCGGGGAAAGGAGCCGTGGAAACCTGGTTAGGCACAGCTAGATCGACATTGGGCAGCTGAACCTTTAGCGCTTCAACTAGCATCGAAACGGCCTGCTCACGGGTCACAGGCTGGCGCGGGCCAAAGGTGCCGTCTTGAAAACCGGAGATGAAGCCAATTTCAGTAGCCCGCTCAATCTGATTGGCATAGAGATCGCCGCGAGTATCTGGGAAGGTCGGCGGCGTGGGCGTGGGGGTCGGCGTAGGAGTTGGCGTGGGGGTGGGCGTTGGCGTAGCAACCCCTTCAGCCGCCAATACCTGAGCTAAGGTCAAATCATTCGTGAAGTAGTAGTGCCCCAGGGTCCGACCTTCATAGGTACGCTTCGTCAGACGCCAGCCTGGATTGAGCATGAGCTTAGTGAAGCCAGTGTTGCTCACGCCTGCGGCTCGACCAATTGTAAAGCGACCACTGGTGTTAGAAACTCCCTGCAGTACGAGGTTGCCGCCTTGCTCGCGCACTTGCAAGCGGAAGCTAGGGCCAAGGTCAGCATTGGCTAGGCGGATAGAATAGCCGTTGCTGTCCGCAGCGCGGTTACAAATACCCGTGAAGTCAAAGTTTAGGAGCAAGGGCGTCACTGCCACTGGATTAGAGCCAGATTCGCTCCAGCACTGACGCTCATCGGTGACTTGCTCGTAGACATATAGCTCATAGGGAATGAACCGAGAACCCGGTGCTGCAATGACAACGACCTCGTCTTGGTCAATTTCGGTGCTGCCAAAGGTTTGAGCCAGCGCCGTACCCGTGCCGCCCAAAAGCCCTATTGCTGAAACTGCGAGGGCTGCTGCTTTCAGCCGTACAGAAGTTTTCATGTTAATCCTTGCTTACCTGTGAATTTGAACAGTGCTGCCGGACAGCCGGAGATGCACACCCGCTGGTAGAGGGCAGTCATAGGGCATCGAGCTGTTGCAGACTTTTTGAGTGAATTTTTGCTATGTATCTTTGCTGTCGAGGTTGAGTCTACAGCAGAAGGAATTGGAATTGAGTTTAACTTGAGGATAAGACTGTTTCGCTTTGCTCCAATCGGTAAGATCCAATACAGATCTTAAAAATCCAGTCCTCACACTTATCTCCCTTGTAGAAATTCTTCACGACAACAAGGCAAAATAGAGCTGGGTTTGGACAGTTTCTCATGGGGCACACTTGAATGAGCCTCTACGTCAGTCAAATAGGGCTAGTTGAGGAGTAAGGCTTTGCAGCGCGATCGCCGTCAAATTATTGGTACGTTTCTCGTAGCAGCTTTTACGGGGCTTGGGAGTCTGTCTCTACCAGCAATTGCAGAAGACAGCGAAGTGGAGGCTTTGCGCAAAGTCCGGCAGGTGGTAGAAAACAACGGCTGTCCCGGCTGCGACCTGCGCGATATAGATTTGCGGCGGCTAGACTTAAGCGGGGCTGACCTCAGCGGGGCCAATTTAGCCGGGGCTAACTTCTATCGCAGCCGCCTCGACGGCGCTAATTTGAGCGGGGCCAATCTGGAAAATGCTTACTTCGGCAACGCCAGCCTACAGTATGCCAATCTAGCGACTGCCAACCTCCAGGACGCCGATCTAACGCGGGCTACTGTGACGGATGCTGACCTGTCACGGGCTAATCTGCGCAATGCCCGAATTGAGCAAACCGACTTTCGCGGAGCGCGGTTACCCCAGGCTGACATGACCGGGGCGCTGGTAATTAGCAGCAATTTTGCTGAAGCCTATCTGTGTGAGGCAATTACCCAATATGGCTGGGAATATGTGAGTGACTGCGAATACTTGACGATTGACTAAGGCGGGCGTTGGGTTTCGTACCGCAACCGCAACCTACATTGACTCATGTTTGACGGCGCCTCTCTACTTAGCGGCATCGCTTATTCGGCGTTAGCGAAGTAAGGCAGTTTGACTGCGGATGGGGGCCAATGGCGGTAGATAAAGGCAATTAGCCAGGGCAAACCCAGCACTAAATAGAGGTAGCCGAGGGTTGCCTGCGATCGCAGATCGGCTAAGGTATAGTTCACCGGGGTGAGGCTGGAGACGGTGAGGCCATTGTCTATAAAAACGAGGCCATAGCCAATGGCGGCAGCGGCAAGGGCGTGGACGATGGGCGGCGCTAAGCTGCGGGTCTTGAGATAGAGCAGGATTTCTATGAGGCTAAAGGCGATCGCGCTGAGGGCTAGTCCCAAAGAAGGCAGGTTGGCTAGGGCCGCGATTCCCAGATTGACGCCCACAGCCCAGGATAAACCCCACTTGTAGCTCCAGCGGTGCAGCACTAAGCCAAAAATCAACAGCTTAGCGATGACGTTTTGGTAGAAGCCGAGCAGCCATATCAGGCTGATGAACAAAAGCGGCGATGAGCTAGCAGCTAGTGCCTCGGTAAGTTCATTGGTGTTCTGGTTGACGGCGGTGAGGACTAGATCAGGTGCCCAGTAGGTGAGCAAGGCGTTGCCGACGCGGTAAAACCCCATGAGGCAGAGCTGAGAGGCGATCGCCAGTCCGAGGGTCAATTTCCAAGGTAAGTCTGGCGTGATGGGTCCGATGAGCTGTTTGAGGCGGATTTGGTGTTTGCGACAGCCTAGCCCAACGACGAGGAGGCCGATCCCAGTGACGCCAACGAAGTAGAGCTGGCTCAGCCAGAATGATCTTTCTTCAAGAGCCTGTAGGTCAAGCGCTTCTAGAAAAGAAATAGGCAGCGCGATCGCCAGTACGGTAGAAAACACTATTAGCGCGATCGCCATGCCGATGACCAGTCGCAGCAGCACATAGCGGACTTTGAAACGGCGGAACGGATTGGCGACGGAAAAGTCAGAATCGGACACCATAACCTGAAAACAATTACCCTGCTCCAGGGTAGTCGATCATTTAGGTAGGAATCTGTAAGAGCGATCGCCCCAGGTATCTGGCTTGGCGCTCTATAGAGGTCGCTATGGCGTCAGCTTCCAGGGATCTTGCCTCAACGTGGATCATTTCACTCACGCTGACAGACCCCTGGGATCTACGGGGCGCTATTCGACTAGCGGCGTTTTGATCAGTACCCGCACCACTTCGCCGGGGTTGGCGGTGGGCTGGGGGTCGCTCCAGGCAGTGGCTTCGGCATAGCCTTTGACGTGCATTAGGTGAATATCCAACCGAACGGCTTCGGCGTCACCCAGCAGGATGTGCCGCACCCGCCTACGCCGTGAGGGGCGTTGAGGCACTGGGATACACAGGTCTGTGGACGCAGCCGCGCCCGCATCAGAAGATTGAAACATGATGTTCTGTTTCCTTTTGCTTTTGGGTTGAGGAAAACAGAACACGAAAACCCCAGCACACCGCGCGAGATACAAATTCGGTGGCTAGGGTAAACTGACCACTAGCCCGTAATCTGCTCGCCTCAGGTTGCGGGTTAGGTGCTTGTTGGAGGGGCTAACTCCTTCAGGCACCGCCGAAGGCCTTCGAGTTCTGCGGTTAACTCGCCGTCGAAACGGCTTAATGTCTGAGGATACGCATATGGGCGATCGGCGTCAACCGTGGAGAGGCGATCGCTTACTCAATCAGCTAGGCTTAAACTAAAGCTGTTCAACTATTCTTTCTGCTTTATGCAAGCTTATGAACTACCCGCCACAGTAACTGCTGATGGTTATCTAGATCGGAAGAGCGTCCGTGCTGGGC
>JAAHIC010000501.1 GCA_010671965.1 Leptolyngbya sp. SIO4C5 | reverse complement strand
TTCGGGATTGCGCTGTGGGCGATCCCGATACCCGCATCAGTCAGGCGGAACTAGACATCTTGCGACCTCACCTGCAAAACACTTTTCAACTCTCTGACTTTGAGCTGCTGCAAGAATATGCCGGACTAGCCGCTCGAATTGAAAACCGCAACTCTGACCTTTCTGGACGACAGATTGCCAACATAATTCGCCATCAGATTCAAAGCAAAATTGCCAGCGAGTTTCACGGTACTTGGTCAGCCGGGGTGATTGCAGCCAGTCCCGCAGGCGATCGCGGCGTGATTGGCGTTGCTCCAGCGGCTCAGATTTTGCCGGTGCGGGTGTTTGGCCTCAACGGGGAGATTACCTCGGCAGCACTGGTAGAAGCCATTGGCTATGCCGCCGAGCGAGGAGCCGACGTGATCAACATGAGCCTGGGCGGATTACTGCCCGACCGAGAACTGAGCGATCAGATCTTTGCTGTCCTCGATGCCAATCCAAATCTAACGATCGTAGCCTCAGCCGGGAATGAAAACTTGGACGGCGTCGGCTTTCCAGCCGCTATTCCCGGTGTGATTGCGGTAGGAGCTACCACGATTGACGGCGATCGCACCTTCTACAGCAGCTATGGCGGCGGTTTGGACGTAGTTGCTCCCGGCGGTGACATCAGCACGACCCTGGCTCACGGCATTCTGACTACAGGCGGCACTGGGGTCGCTGAGTTTTGGGAAGGAATTGAGCCGCCCCGTGGAGCGTGGGGGGTAGGCTTAGACCCTGTTGGCAGTTACGTGCAGGTGCAGGGCACCTCTTTCTCAGCGCCGACCGTGGCAGGCGTAGCGGCGCTGATGATTGAAGCGGCCAATGGCAGACTGAGCCGCGATCGCCTAACGCAGGTCCTGAAATCAACAGCCCGCTACGAGGCGCTATCGCTCAAGCCCTCTGAGTCCAACCAGTATCGACTGCAGGCTGAAGTGGGTCTCGGCACCGCTCTGCAAAATCAGGTGCTGCGACCAACGGGGATCTTCCAGTTTCCTGAACCCGTTTCACCAGAGCAGTATTTCTTTGGCTTGGGTCTGGTGGATGCGGCAGCAGCAGTAAGAGCCGTGCAGTAAACAAACTGAATAAGACATCCTTTTACAGAAGTAAATTCCCAATAGAAGGGGCAGCTAATCTTGGCTGTCCCCTTTGTACCTCTCAGGGAATTTAAGCAATGCCCCAACTCAAACTACTCTTGCGCTCTTTCATGGGTGGCTCTTTGCTGCTGGCCTTAACCATCAGTCTCAGCTTGCTTTCTGGCAATACGATTAATTTCACTTTCCTCAACAATTTTCTCAATCGGCATAGCGAAACCCAAAACTTTTACTTTCCCCCATCAGAGCCGCAAACTCAGCCCATACCAGAGGCAGACGATCGCCTACCAGAGATACCGATTACCATTGAGGTACCGATTGACCCCACATTTCATCTCGATCCCAACATTCTTGTTCAACCGGATATTGAGGTAAATCCTATCTTAGAATGGAATTTTGAAGCAGGAACGTCGCCTCAAATTGAAGTTTCGCCAAGCTTAAAACTGGCCCCTGTTCAAGAATTTAATTTTGAGGCTGATCCTTTCAACCCATCCTCAGAGATTGATAATGGCTTAACGCTGATTAATCAGAATTCCGTCTCGTTCACAACGAAGCTAACAGCTATTAATCTGTCCGAGAAAAACCATTTTTCTACTGCAACCGATATCGAAGACGATATTACGCTGCTGGTTCAGCTTTTACCTGCACCAGTATTAATTACTGCAGAATGGGATCAGACCTTTGTCAGCGCATCCGATCCTAGTCAGTTATTAGGCTTATTGTTGATAGCAATTTTGCCGCTGAGTCGTTGCAGTAAATGCCAGTGGCTCTAAGTTTTCAAAGAGACATCTCGCTCGTTCTTGGCTCAGAATTCTATACCAATCGGCCATTCAACAATTCTGACCTGAAAGCTGAAACTTTCTGTCGGCGGGCACTGCCCGCCCTACTTATTCGTCTGCCAAGGGTCGCCAGTCTCCAGAGACAATGAACGCAGCCCAGTAGTAAGGGTGGGCATAGCGCTCGCTTTGCAGCATGTCGAGCTGTACCTGCCGCAGGGCGTCGCTGCGCCCGCCTCCGGCCAGCAGCGCTTCGTAGTAGTTCACCATCAGGCTCTCAGTCGCGCGATCGCTCACCTGCCAGAGGCTAATCATCTGGCTTTCGGCGCCGGCAATGCCCAGCGATCGCCGCAGGCCGTAAACCCCTTCCCCATTGGCGACATCGCCTAACCCAGTTTCACAGGCTGAAAGCACTACAAGCTGGGTGCCGTAGAGATCTAGACTGGCGGCTTCTAGAGCGGTGAGGATGCCGTCTTCATCACCGCTTTCCCGGCGATTGGCTCCCGCTAGGGCAAGGCCAGAGCGCAACAGTGGGTTTTCAACCGGGCCAGTAGGACGAGCAGCCGTTTCTGCGTGAGGGACGAGGCCGATATTAGCTGGGGTGCGCAAATCTAGTCCCAAGATTGTGCTGAAGTCAGTTGGGGCTACCTCAGGCAGGTCAGCCAGAAAGAAACCGTGGGTGGCGACGTGCAGAATCTGAGGGGAGTCTATCTGCTTGAGCAGATTTTCAGTGGCGCGATCGCCGGTGAGAGGTGTGACACCGAGCAAAGGGGCGATCGCGGCGGCTTCGGCAGCGGTTCCAGGGAGATCGCCAAACTGGAATTGGCTAAGCTCGCTAGAGCGGCGGTTCCTTTCGGCTTCGCTCCTTTCGACTTCGCTCAAGGAGCGGTTGATTATATTTTCTGGATGATTGGCTATGTCTTCTGGGCGATCAGTTACGCTCCCTGAGCGCAGTCGAAGGGAGCGGGGGGCAGCGCCATCATAGTCCGGAGCGGCAATCAGCACCGGAGGCTGCTGGTGGGGTGCGTTGAGCTGCAGCTTCAGCAGGTCGCGGCCACTGGCGAGGTAGCTAATCTGATAGGACTCCACCAGGTAGCGCTGCTGGCTGTCCATCAGGGCTTCAAAGGGAATCTGGTTGAGCTGACTGTCAGGAGAAATCAGCAGGTGCTGAGCGCTGCCGAGCTGAGCCTGCAATGGCGCAAAGATAAGATCGTAAAGCGCCTGGGCGGCTTCGTTTGGGGGAAGGGTCGGGTTGCGCAGAGCGCGACTGAAGCTGGCAGCGGCGCGATCGATCGCTTCGGCTTCACCCAAGTCAACGGCTTGAGGCGTGCCGGTGGGGCCAAGCAGGTAGGCGGCATAGCGAGGAATACTCCAGGGGTCTTGCAGATTGTTGAAGTCGTAGGGCGTATAGCGCACTAGCTCGACCAGCATCGTATTATTTGGAATCTGAGCTTGCACAGCCTCTATCGTCACCGGTTCAGATTCGACCCGGAAGGCGGCACTGCGGCGGGCAAGAGTAGCTTCGAGGTTGTTTTCCTCAGCTTTGAGGCGGGCGAATTCGGCTTTGTAAGCGTCGGTAGGCAGGTCACTGGCGCGATAAAGCAGGGCAGAAAGCTGGCTACGGACGGCGGCGAGGTCGTCGAGGAGGGTTTGATCTTCTGGGGTAAGCTGCTGGCGTAGGGTTTGCAAGCTGTTGGCAGCGGCATCTAGGATGCGGCCTTTGCGGCGGAGGAGAGTGGTGAGGGCGAGGTGGGCCGCGTTGGTGTTTTCAGGATTATTTTGGAGATGAACTGAAAGGGCCTGATTAATTGAGCTGTTGACCGTGGCTGTGTAAGCCTGACGTTGAGATTCGGCTAGTGTCAACAGATTGAGGTTAAGGTTAATTTCTTCAATATCTAAGCCTTGGCGAAAAGCGTTGATTGCTTGAGCTTTTTTACCTTGGGATTGATAAAGCGTAGCCAAGTTACTGAAGCTTGTGGCCAAATCAGGATGAGTACTCCCTAAAGCAACTTGTAAAATCTCTAAAACCTCAATATAAAGCGGTTCAGCTTCTCGATAGCGTGCCTGTTCCACATAAAAAATAGCCAAGTTATTGAGGCCCGAAGCTATTATATGATGACCAGCTCTTAGCGTATTTCGTAAAATCTCCAAAGATTCTAGAAAAAGCGGTTCAGCTTCTCGATAACGTCTTTGAACCTGATATAAAAGAGCTAAATTGCTAAGACTAGAAGCTAGGTTAGAGTTAGTATTTTCCGAAGTACTTCGCAAGATATCCAAAGCTTCGAGATAAAGCGGTTCAGCTTCAGTATAACGTCCTTGCTCTTTATCAAGAGCAAGGACGA
>JAAHIC010000500.1 GCA_010671965.1 Leptolyngbya sp. SIO4C5 | reverse complement strand
ATAATGAAAAAGCAAATATAAAACGCGGTGAGAACGGCCTAATTGGGCCGCTGCGCAAAACCTTCGAGCAGCTAGCCTGGCAGCTCAGTGAAATTGCGCCTCAAGAAGCGCTAACGTTGATCCAAAACTTTGCCAGCGAGATTAGCAACAGTCAGAACCGCAGTTTGTTTTCAATTAGCTTTTTGGTGGCGCTTTGGGCTTCTTCCGGCGCTATCAGCGCTGCTATGCGGGCCTTAGATCAGATTCATCAAATCCCCAACCGTCAGACCCGCCCCTTTTGGAAAGCTAAACTGGTTTCCCTGGGACTCACTGCCGGTACCATCTTACTCATCGTGATTGCCTCTAGTCTCTTTTTGATTAGCGAAATTATTATTTTCAGACTAGCCTTGCAGAGCGGCGAAACCATAGAGTATTGGATTTTAAGAATTTGGCGCTGGCTGAGCTTGCCGACGGCTTTAGGCATTCTCTCAACTACCATCGCTTTTATTTATCGCTTTGGCCCTAGCCGCTGGATTGCAGGAAAACCGCTGATTCCAGGGGCAGTCTTAGCGGCGCTAGCTTGGGCTGGCTTATCATCTGGATTTCGCCTCTATGTCTCTCAGTTTGGTAATTACAACAGAGTCTATGGAGCGGTAGGAGCCGTCATCGTGCTAATGCTGTGGCTCTATCTCAGCTCGCTGGTGCTCTTGATCGGCGATCAGCTCAACGTCTCAGTGGGCCGGGCAATGGGGGTAAAACCTTTATTCCCGTCCCAGTCTGGTAAAAGCCTGACGGCTTCTAGTAAATCGTCCTAGCTGGGAACTAGCGCAAACGCCGCAGCAGTAGAAAAATGCCGCTGCCAAAGCACAGCAGGATTAAAATCCACAGCACTATGCCGGGTAGAAAGGCGAGCAGGGTTAAACCGCGCAGCAGCCAGACAACTACCGTTAGAGCGAGGACACCTAAAAAGAGCTGAGTATCAAACTGAAAACGAGACATCATAGGATTTTGAATTGGCCCTTGAACTGGGCAATCTATATTAAGTTCTGACTTAATTGGCCGCAGGCCCCTCTGCTTTACTTGCTGAGCGGGAACGATAGCGGCTCAGTCTCCGCCGCGTAGTCCCCCCAAAATGCCAATCCCTACCGCAATCAGCACCAAAGCCCAAATGACATAACCAGGAATTTGACTGATAACCCCGAATCCCTTCAGCAGCAAGATAATAGCCGCTAGGACTAAAACAACACCCAGCGTCGTTAAAAAAATTCTAATCGCCAAATTTGAGGAAGAATTCATAGGTTGTCAAAAATTATGCAGTTTTTCAAAAATGAAAGCGCTTTTATTTTGGCATTTATTCAAAGTTCATTAAAAATTTAACGATAAATCACCCTAGCCTGATGGTTTTACCTACGAGACTAGGGATAATACGGCAAAGAGCTTTCGTCAAGAATCGTAAAGCCGCTATTACTCAAGTGGCTAAAGCGAACAAGACCCAAGCTGGTGTTAGGAGGAATTGCTATATGGTCAGTACTTCTGGAATCTTTGCGTCCAACTTGCCCTGTCGCCAACCGCTGCAAACGGCAGAACAGGCTCTCATCGCTGGGGAGGTCCTCACGCAAACCAAACCCTATCGCTTTGGCGGCGGTGCGGTTGTGGCTCAGATGTATCTGCCCCTTTTACCGGAGCGGGTTTGGAGTCAGCTCACTGACTATCCTCGCTGGGTCGAATATTTTCCCGATATCGTGCAGAGTCAAACCCTAGAGTCCGTCAGCAAAGCCGGGATGCGAAGACTCTATCAGCGCGGGCGCAAGCATTTTCTAATGCTGACGGCAGAAGTTGAAATTTATCTCAAGGTGTTTGAAAAGCAGGCACAGCAGCTCCAGTTTCGGCTGGAAAAAGGGACTTTCTCAGATTTTTCTGCCGACTTGACGCTACAGTCCTTTAGCCAGGGGACGCTGCTGACCTATGCAGTACAGGCGGCAGCGCTGATTCCAGTTCCCGGCTTTTTGATTGAGCAGGCCATGCAGCACGATTTACCTGGCAATATGAAGACGATGCGCCAAGTTATGTGTGGCTGATGCGGAAAAAGTTATGGGGCGGCTTTATCGTCGGTTTGGGCTACATGCTGTCGCCTCTGTCGTGGTGGAACGATCTCTTTTTTAACCTGCCCATTGCCTATGGATTTGGCTACGGCGTCAGTTGGTTCAATGCCGACTGGCTGCTGCCAGGAACAATCGTTGGCTATTGGCTCTCCAATCTGCTGGGCTTTTTGATGATGCAGTGGGGGGCTGGCGATCTATTTTTTAGCGATCGCCGCCGCAACTTCACTCAGGATCTGCTGCTGAGCTTAGGCACCTCCACCCTCTACAGCGTCGTCATTGTTGGCCTGTTCTACTTCCATGTGATGCAGCTACCCGACTTTTTGGCGCTCAATTAGCGCGATCGCTCAGCGTGGGTACGGCCAGCAGTTATTGGCGCTAGGCTGGTACGATAGGTAGCCCTATTGCTCGGTCGCTTAGATCAGGATAATTGCCAGCTTATGTCTAGCCGTACCCTTAATCTGACAGATTCCCTCTACCAGTATCTGCTCGATAATTCTCTGCGCGAACCGGCGCTAATGACGCAGCTTCGCCAGGAAACTCAGCAGCAGCCAATGGCCCAGATGCAGATCTCGCCAGAGCAGGGGCAGTTTATGGCGCTGCTAGTGCAGCTCATGGGGGCGAAAAAAACGTTGGAAATTGGCGTATTTACAGGCTACAGCACGTTGGCGGTGGCTTTGGCTTTGCCTGCAGACGGTAAGGTGGTGGCCTGTGATGTCAGCGAGGAATATACGGCGATCGCTCGCCGCTACTGGCAGCAGGCCGGAGTGGCCGACAAGATTGATTTGCGCCTAGCACCTGCACTTGATAGCCTCGATCAGCTTCTAGAGTCTGGCGCGGCTGGCACGTTTGACTTTGCCTTCATCGATGCCGATAAGGGTAACTATGACAATTATTACGAGCGATCGCTGCAGCTTTTGCGTCCGGGTGGTTTGATTGCGATTGACAATGTTTTATGGTCGGGCCGGGTAGCGGAGCCAAACCAGGATAATCGCACTAAAAAAATTCACGCTCTAAATCAAAAGCTGCATCAGGATGAGCGAGTGGCCTTAAGTTTGCTGCCGCTGGGGGATGGGCTGACGCTGGCGATGCGGCGGCAGTGAGGCAGCAGTTGGAGATGAGGGATAGACGGGAAGGAGAGAATGGTCTGGTGTATTGTGGATAGAGTTTTGTAGCATTATTGTGAGCCGATGCCGCTTTCTAAACCTGAAGCGAAGCAACTGATAGAGCGTCTGATTTTTGATGAAACAGCGGCGCGGGAGTGGGTGCAAGATGTTTGGGATCTCAATCCGCTGATGGGAGAACGGGCAGCTAAGCTGATTGACGTATTTGAGATGCTGGTTGACTGTTGTTCTGAAGAGCAGCTAGAGAATTTGTTGCAGTCGCTCTATCGGGAGCAGGTTTAGCAAGCTGCACTGAATAGCTAGGCGGTTTGGGCGATCGCTCTACAGCCGCGATCGCCTGTTGACCTGTTGCAGCGAAGAAAATATCAGCAACCTCTAACCAACGACAGAATTTTTAGGCTTGATTAGGTTTGTTAGTAAAGTTCGCACTGGCATCAGCTGCAACTTACCTCCTTTGAGCGATGTAGTGATTTAGCTGACTGTCTTACTATGAACCCTAGATAAATCAACGAAGTAAGCGGATTAATTAAATTATTATGGCTACTCATAACGCCCCTGAAGAAAAAAATCATATTCAGCAGCCAACTTCTCCAGAGCAGGTTTCTCCAGAGCAGAAGCAAGCTCACAAAGAAGCGATTGAAAACGAAGATTTGACAGTCAATCCGGGCGATCGCGTTGATGGTCCTAAGTCGCTTGAAGAAAAAGCCAAGCAGGTTGCTGTGGATGCTCCAGACATTACCGGCGATCACGTGACGGTGCCGACCTACTTCGTGGTTGAAGAAGGTGATGGCGAGAAAGAAGCGCTACACCACGTCAAAGACGCTGAAGAAATATCTGATGTCATCCGGCAGGCGCGCACTGATGAAGACGGTGAGCGCAACTGGCGGTAAGCACAGCACTTGTCCGTAATCACCTGCCCCTTAGCGTAGCTGACAATCAAGCTACGCTAATTTTTTACCGAATCAAGTGTTTGCAGAACAAGTTTTTAAGAATTCTCTTCAGTCGCCTCCGGTAGCTCTGGCTCTTCGCCCGTACGAA
>JAAHIC010000050.1 GCA_010671965.1 Leptolyngbya sp. SIO4C5 | reverse complement strand
TCGAGCCACTTTATCAAGAATCGCTAGACATTTTGCGAACTGTCTTGGGTGAGAGCCATCCAAATGTTGCGACAAGTCTCAATAATTTAGCTAATCTCTATCAGGCACAAGGTCGCTATGCTGAAGCCGAGCCACTTTATCAAGAATCGCTAGACATTTTGCGAACTGTCTTAGGTCAGAGCCATCCAAATATTGCTATCAGCCTTAACAATTTAGCTTCACTTTATCAAGCACAGGGTCGCTATACAGAATCAGAAGTGCTTCAGCAAGAAGCGCTAAAGATTTTACGCGCCACGCTAGGTAACGCTCACCCCGATACTGCTAGGAGTCTCAATAACCTGGCTCTTGTTTATCAAGTCCAAGGTCGCTATACAGAATCAGAAGTGCTTCAACAAGAGGCGCTAGAAATTTTACGCGTCACGCTAGGCAATGCTCATCTTGACATCGCCACTAGCGTTCATAACCTGGCAACACTTTATCAGGTCCAAGGTCGCTATACAGAGAGTGAAGAACTTTATCAAGAAGCGCTAAAGATTTTACGAGAGTTTTCAGAGGAAACCCACCCTGCTGCTGCTTTAAGCCTAAACGGTTTAGCTTTTATGTATCACAGTCAGGGTCGTTATGCAGAAACTGAACAACTTTATCGAGAAGCGCTAGAAATTTTCTCAACAGCTTTAGGCGAGACACATCCTAATACAGCCCAAACTCTGAATAATTTAGCTGAGTTTTATCAAACGCAAGGTCGTTATGCAGAAGCTGAACATCTGCATCAAAGAGCACTGGAAGTTCTTTGGATGATTTTAGGCAAAAGTCACCCTGCTGTCGCTGCCAATCTGCTCAACCTAGCTATACTGCACAGTGCTCAAGACGATCGTTCAGCTCAAGCGATCGCCACCTTCCGCCAAGCCTTAGAAATTGAGGAAACCAATCTTGATCTCAACTTACTGACGCTAGCCGAATCTCAGCGGCAAGCCTACGTCAGTTCTATCAAGAACACAACTGATATTGCAGTCTCTCTGCACCTACAGCGCAATCCCAAAAATACCGACGCCGCCCACCTTGCCCTCACCACCCTCCTCCGTCGCAAAGGTCGCATCCTCGACGCCGCCGCCAACAGCCTGCAAACCCTGCGCCAGCAACTCACCCCCGAAGACCAAACCCTCCTCGACAACCTCGCCACTATCCGCAGTCAGCTCTCCGCCCTGCTCTACCGCGCTACAGACCTGCCCACTGACGCTTATAAAGCCGAATTCGCTCGACTCAAAGCTGAGCAAAACAACCTCGAAGCCACCCTCGCTCGTCGCAGTGCTGCCTTCCGGGTCGAGTCTGAGCCAGTGACGATAGAGGCTGTGCAGGCCCAGATTCCGGCAAACACCGTTTTGGTCGAGCTAGTGCGCTACGCGCCCTTCGACTTCAGCAATCCCCAAGCCCCCTGGGACACCCCTCGCTATGCCGCCTACCTGCTCAACCCCACCGGCACACCTCAGGCTGTTGACCTGGGTGAAGCAGAAGCGATCGATCGCGCGGCTGCCGACTTCAGCCGTGCCCTGCGCAACGTCACCTTGCCCCCTGACGAAGCGGCCCAAGCCCTCTATGATCTTATCTTTGCGCCCCTGCAGGCTCAGCTCGGCAGCGCTCAGCACCTGCTGATTTCTCCTGACAGCCAGCTCAACCAGATTCCCTTTGAGGCCCTGATGAACAGCCAGCAGCGCTACTTAGTGGAGTCCTATCAGATTAGCTACCTCACCAGTGGCCGCGACCTGCTGAAGCTGCAGCTCAACGCGCCTCACCAGCAGCCTCCGGTGCTGATTGCCGCTCCGGACTACGATGGCGCTGCCCCCCACTCCCTTCGACTGCGCTCAGGAAGCGGAACCGATCGCCCAGAAAACATAGCCAATCGTCCAGAAGATATAATCAACCGCTCCTTGAGCGAAGTCGAAAGGAGCGAAGCCGAAAGGAACCGCCGCTCTAGCGAGCTTAGCCAATTCCAGTTTGGCGATCTGCCCGGCACCGCTGCCGAAGCCGCCGCGATCGCCCCTTTGCTGGGCGTCACTCCCCTCACTGGCGATCGCGCCACCGAGAACCTGCTCAAACAGGTAGACTCCCCTCAGATTCTGCATATCGCCACCCACGGCTTCTTTCTGGCAGACTTGCCCCAAGTCGCTCCCACCGACTTCGGCGCGTCCCTCGGACTCGATTTGCGAGCAGGCATTGCAGTTATTTCTAACCAAGACTTTGCTGCCCGTCCCGCTGGCCCTGTGGAAAATCCGCTGCTGCGCTCCGGTCTCGCCCTCGCCGGAGCCAACCGCCGCGAAAGTGGCGAGGAAGACGGCATTCTCACCGCATTAGAAGCCGCTAGCCTCAATCTGTACGGCACTCAGCTCGTGGTGCTTTCAGCCTGTGAAACTGGACTAGGGGATGTGGCAAATGGCGAAGGGGTTTACGGTCTGCGGCGATCGCTGGGGATAGCGGGAGCCGAGAGCCAGATGATTAGCCTCTGGCAGGTGAGTGATCGCGCCACGGAAAGCCTGATGGTGGACTACTACGAAGCGCTGCTAGCCGGAGGCGGGCGCAGCGACGCCCTGCGGCAGGTACAGCTCGACATGCTGCAAAGCGATCGCTACGCCCATCCCTACTACTGGGCAGCATTCATCGTCTCCGGTGACTGGCGACCTCTGGCAGATGAATAGGTAGGGCGGGCACTGCCCGCCTATTACTATCTCTTCTTCCTCTATCGGCCTACAGCCAACTGCCCACCAGCACGTACGGTGCCCAGAAGCGCGGAAAGCGGTACTGCCTCAGCAGCTCTACCTGTGCCCGTCGCAGGGCCTCGGCGCGGCTCACCCCCGGCTGACCTAAATTTTGATACAGCGTATCTGTAAACAAAACGCTGGACTCATCATCCAGGCTCCAGAGAGACGCGATCGAGCTGCGCGCACCGGCGCGTACCGTCGTCCCGGCAATGCCCAAAACCGCGCGATCGTCTCCGGTGGCGGTGCGGCAGGCGCTGAGGATGAGGATTTGAATCGGGCGATCGCTTACCTGCTGCTCACCGCGAAAGAGCTGATCCAGTTCTGCGATCGTAATCTTGCCGTCGGCAGCCAGAATAAACGTATTTTCGCGGCTGGCAGCAAACTGGCCGTGAGTTGCCAGGTGAACCACATCGTAGTTGTCCTGATTCAGTACCTGGTTGAAGCGCTCAATTGTAAAAGCTTCGTCTCGGATAAAAGTCGCCGGTACCTGGGTCTCTGCGATCTGATTCAGCTCCGCGTTGACATTTGCCAGCGGAAAATAGTTGCCGATTCCTGGGGGCGGATTGGTAAGGCTGGCGGCCAGCACCTGGAGCTGCTGGGGCGCGGGCAGGGCTTCCGGGTCGCGTACTTCTAGACCTAAAATCAGGTCTGTAGCGTATTTCTCAACTAAATATTGTTCACCGTCATAGAGGGCAGGCATCGGCACGCTGCGCATGGCTCCTTCTAAAACAAAGATCAGGGTTTTAATTTGCTCTGCTTCCAGTTGCGCTTCTACAGGCCGAATCAGCCAGTCATAGACCCGCTGGCCACCCTGACGAGCCGCCGCGATCGCCGGTAGCCGCTCTAGGTTAGCCCGGAGCTGTCTCAGTTCTTGCTCCACCTCAGCCTTATCGACAAAAGTGGTGTAGTGGATCAGGTCGGGTTCCTGCGGCAGCTTGAGGATGACTTCTAGGCGATCGCTGAGAATAATCGGATAGAAAACGGCAGCCGTGGGGTCTTCATTACTCACCACCTGATCAATTTTCAGCGTGCTTTCGATACAGGCTGCTTGGAAAAAATTCTCCAGCTCCGCCACCTGCAAAGCCTCCATCACATCGCGGGCTTTGCTCAGATTTTCCTGGCTGATGGGGCTAGCCGCCTTCGAGGCTGTAAGCGATGGCGTCAGCAGCAAATCGACAAACTGACGGTAAACCGGCTCAACGCTTTCTCGAAAAGAGAAGCGCAAATCTGGGTTAGCCGTAATCAAATCGCTGCGTAAAGTCTGCAGAGTCTTAAAAGCGCCGTTATAGGCTTGCGTTGCTGCCTGCAGTTCCTGGGCGGCCTGAGCGTAGGCTGCCTGGGCGATCGCCTCAGCCATCTCACCCTTTTGCACCCGGCCAAGCTGCCACTGCCAGCGATAGCTAATATCGCCAGCGCTAATGGACTGAGAGAGTCCCAGGGCCTGACGGGTCAGATCTGCGGCGATCGCCCACTGCTCAGTTAGTTCGTACAGGTGGCCGAGATTGCCTAAGACAAAGGAACGAGCGCGAATGTCTGCTAGGTCATTGGCCTGCTGCTGGGCATCAGCCAGGAGCTGAGCAATGCTTTGCCAGCTAGGGGAGTCAGCCGGGCTGCCCTGCTTCAAAGCCACAAGACTTTGCGCTAGATTGACCTGGGCATAAATAGCCGCTCGCCCTGGCGTCAACTGGCTAATCTGACTTTGCACTTGAGGATAGAGACTGCGGGCAGCATTCCAGCGCTGTACCTCCAGGCTGGTTAGGAGACTGAGCTGATTGAGCTGAGCTTGGACTTGCAGGGCGCGATCGCTGGTGTCGGCAGCCTGCTGGTAGTAGCCGAGGGCTGCCTCAGTGTAGGTCTGACCGAGAGCGTCCTCTTGATGACTGTAGGCAGTATTTTGTAAGCTGCGGGCCACATTGCCTAGGCTGAGGTAAGTAGCGGTGACTAAATCCGGCTGCTGCAGTTGGGCGGCTAAGGCTTGGCTTTCTAGCAGGACGGCTTTGGCCTGCTCCAGATTGCCCGTAGCCCGCAAGGCATCCCCCAGCGCCCGCAGAGCAGTGGCCTTGGTCACCGAGTCGGGCTGGGTGGCAAGCTGCTGTTGCAGATCGGTTAAAACCGCCAAGACACGGCGATAGAGTCCTAGGGCCTGGAGGGCTTGGGACTGGTTGATCGTGCTGAGGGCCAGTCGCTGAATGTCTCCTAAATCGCGGTATAGCTCAGCCGTACGCTGCCAGGTGCTGAGCGCAGCATTGAGATCGCCGCGATTGAACTGGAGCTTGCCTTTGACATCGAGCACCTGGGCCGTAATGGCAGCCGGGGCTGTAGCTGGCTGGTTCTGACTCAGGTTGAGCAAGGCGATCGCCCGTTCGACTGCAGCATCCGCCTCGTCCCAGTTCCCTAGGGCCTGATAGGTGAGGGAGAGATTGCTCAGGGCCGCCGCCGCTGCGATCGCGTCTCCCTGTTGCTGATACTGCTGCTGGGCCTGCTGCAGGGGCGCGATCGCCTGCTGATACTGTTGGCTTTGATAAAAGCTTTGGGCCTGCTGTTCTAGCTGGCTAGGGCTGGCTGCCTGAGCGATCACGGTAGGGGCTACGGCGGGCAAGTCACGGGCGATCGCCGGAGATAGACTACAGGCCAAACAGGCTAAGAGACTTAGCAGTCCATAACGCAGCCACGCATGTCTCATGATTAAACCGCTCCCCAACCTTTAAAAGAAGGAATATCTCAGCGAAAAGTAGATCCCGTTTTCCTGCAGCGAATCGCCCCGTTCTTCAATCGAAATCAGCGGAATGCCCCAGTCTAGACGGGCAGAGAAGTCAGGCTGCTGGTAGAGCAAGCCTACCCCCAAACTCGCCAGCGTATTGGGATCTGGGTCAATGTCTGCACTGTTCCAGCCGTGTCCTAAATCGAAAAAGGGCGTTATCTGCAGCAGACCTCTGTTAGCGCGATCGCGGTAGATAGGCAAGCGCAGCTCCGCTGAGGCGATCGCGCCGCTATCGGTCAAGATCTGGTCTTGGCGATAGCCCCGCACCGTAGCTTGGCCGCCTTGACCAAACTGCTCTAACGTCAGTAGGACATCATCTGTGAGCTGGACGCTGCCCCGCAGCAGCAGCAGCGTATCGGGGGCTAGCAGCCGGATCCACTGCGCTTGTCCCTGCCAGGCAAAAAAGCGGCTGTCGGGTTCCCCATCAGAATTGATCGTGGCGTCAAACAGATCGAGGCCAAAGTTAAACTGCGATCGCAAAGCAATCACCTGCTCTGTGCTGCGCTGCGTCCACTCTTGAAAAAAGCGCAGGGCTGTCACCCGGCTACGGCCCTGGTCGTCAGCTCCCGGCGAAAGCGGAAAGGGACCAATGTCGCCTAGTCCCAGACTGGTTTGGCTCTGCTGATGAGACAGCGTTAGCCCCAAAGCAACTTCCTGAGTCGGCTTTTGCACCACTGGCTGCCGGAGCGTCAGCTCGTAAAACCTAGATTCTGCCTCAATTTCTAAAATATCAAAGGGAACTTCGATGACGCGGCTGTCTGTACTACTAAAGGTAAAGCGGGCCGTGCCACCACGGGGATTGAGCGGCAGCGTATAGCCCAGATCGATCCCGTCACTGCCCTCAGTCGTGCTGTAGCCCAGCCGCAGACTATCGCCTAATCCCAGCAGATTTCTCTCCTCGGCCTGAAGCTGATGACGCACGCTGCCGACGCTGGGCGATCGATTATTGTCTAGGGTATAGGTGACATCAAAACTGTCGGCCTCAATCACCGACACTACCAGTAGATTAGTCCCCGGCTGAGTACCCGCCTGCAGATCAGCCGAAATGCTCTCAATCAGGGGATCAAGCTGCAGGAGCTGCAGCCGTTCCAGCAGGCGATTGACGTTGAGCGGCGGTGTAGCCCCGACCCCCAAACGACTACTAATATAGTCAGGACTCAGACGGCGAGTACCGCTGACTGAAATCTGCTCTAAGCGCCCCTCAATCACCTGAATGGTGGCCACCCCATCTTGGAGCTGCTGCGGCGGAAAAATAGCGCCAGAAGTAACGTAGCCATTATCCACGTAGAGCTGCGTCACCGCCGATCGCGCCTGTAAGATTTCGGTAAAGGTGAGTGGGCGTTGGGTGTAGGGAGCCGTCACCGCTGCCAGCTCCGCCTCGCTGAAGACCGTGCTGCCCTCCACCTTAAACCGCTCAATTACGACCGTGGCTTCGTCGGTCGTGATGCCCAGTTCTTCATCAGGAACAGCAGGCTGTGGACCCAGCAAATCTTCAACTGGCGGCAAAGTGGGCAGCGGTGTCAGTTCCTCAAACGGTTCTTCCTGAGGACTGGGATCTAAATCTTGAGGTGGCGGTAGAACCTGCGCTAACTGCAACGCAGACCTTGGGGTAATGCTGGCGGATTCAATTGCCCAAGCGGCTGCGCCAACTCCCCCACTCCACAGACCCACGGTTAGACCAAGCCACTTCAAAGGCTGGTGGTATTGCACGCGCACTATCCTGATCACGACAAATGCTGAACCACATACTACAGTATCTGCTAGAAACAACTTTGCCGCGATCGCTTTAGGCCGTTTTTAGAACTGTTGTGGATTATCGTCTAGCGCCAGCAGAAACTTCACTAAGTCCTGTTGTTCAGCGGGGCTGAAACCAGACTGGGCATCGACATAGAAGGGATGACCGCTGCCGTCTAGATTGCTGCTGACCAGGGCGGGTAGGAAGCGATTGGCTTGAATCACCTGAGCTCTCAGGTTGCGATCGATCAGCGCATAGAGGCTGCTGGTGCTGTCAGCCGGAATCCCCTGGCTGAGCGTACCCGTTAGACCCAAGCCGGTTGGATCTACGAGGCTGAAGCTACCGTCTGGGGCAAACTGCAGCGCGCCAGCGCGAACCGCAACCCCGCCGTCGTGCAGATAGGGCGCACTGAGATGCAGCCCTCGCAGTGAGGTGGTTTTATAGCCGCCGTTGGGCAAAACGCCGAAGGGCAGCGTAGTCGAACTGGGCGCAATACCCGCCGTCGGAATATCGAGGACGGCAGCATTGGCGGGGGGCGGTACGGGCGTATTGAGCGCATACATTTTAGGCGGCACCAGCAGTTCGTTCAGAGCCAGCCGAGATAGCCCCCGGGCCGGATTAGTGCCAATCTGATCAACTGGGTGAATGATGTTGTCTGTGAAGAAAGGCGGCACGTGGCAGCTAGCACAGTTGGCCTGCGCAAAAACCCGCGCCCCGCGCCGCACTGCACCTGAACTAATAGCCTGCTGATTTGCAGGAGTGCGGTTAGGTGGCGGGGTTAGAGAATTCTGCCAGGCAGACATGGCATTACTGGCAAAGAGAAAAGGCCCGCTAGCGATATCAAAGCTCTCCTCATCTCCTTCGTCTCCAGGACCGTCGTTATCTTCGCCGCTCTCTTCGTCCCCTTCACTGTCTTTCAAGTTTGCCTTGCTGCTGAGGGAGGGATCTACTTTGGCGGGCAACCCCTTTTCGTCTTCTTGTTCAAAGGCTTCTAAATCTTGAGTATCAGGGCTGAAGATCAGGCCGTTGTAGGTGAATAAGCTGGGCTGGAGCTGCGGATACGTGCCTGCACCAGGAGCTGGAATTTGGTCTTCTAGCTCGGCCTGTCTGACATCGGGTGCAACCTGGCGTAGCCACTGCGAAGGCTTGACCGGAGCGCCTGCAGGCAAACGCAGAGTCGGATCGGCAGCATTTTGCAGACTAACCCCCAGATAAACCTCTGGGTCAATCCCCAAAGTAGCGGCGCTGAGCTGGGCAGCGGCTAGCAGATTAATTTCAGATGAGTGGACACCGTTGTTGATGGCGCTGAGTCCGGCAAAGGGGCCTACCGCAAACTCGCCGCCCGCCGTATAGGGCTGATTTTTGAAGGTAAACAGGGAGGGAATTTGAGTAGTATTGTTGATGCCGTCGGGAGAGCTTTCAAAGTTACCAAAGGGGACATCGAGCACGGCATCGTCCATTGCCTGCTCAAACTTCTGCGGATCGGGTAGCTCAACCGGCTGATTGTTGCTGTCAAGAATAACCTTGCCGTTGCCCTGGTACTGCGGATCGAGGGGATTGAGATTTAAACGGGCGAAGCCAGCCGCCGTATTGGTTGAGAGAGCCACCAGCAGCGGTACGTTGAGATCGCCATTGGGTACACCGTCTTGGCGATCGCCCGTTGCTGTCAGCGTCACATGACAGGCGGCGCAGGTCAGTTCCCCCTGTAGATTTAAGCCCAGCGGTTCTGGACTCCTCGCTTCTACCTCCAAGCCAGTAGGCACAACGGCCCCAGCCGGTAGACTACGACTGCCAAGCTGAATCGGCTTTTGCAGACGAATTTGCAGATTAGAGGTGGGCTGTCCCTGCAAAGCGCCAATGGCCTGCGCTAATTCCGGCGCAATCCGCTGCAACCCTGGCGCAAAGCCAAAGACTCGCTGCAGGCCAAACGTGTCGCCAATAGGCCGCTCAAAAAATATTTCTTCTCCCTGATCAATCAGTGACTGGGTGACACGAACAGCACCAATGCGAGCATAGGAACTGGGATTAGAGGGATCTAGTCCTCGTCGTCGCACTAACCGGGCAGCTTGCCGAGGGTTTAGGCGCCGGCCGAAATAGTCAAAAACACCAACGGTCTGAGTGGGAGCCGGGCGCAGTAGCGGGTCAACGGCGATCGCGTCGGGTGGATGCAGCAGCGAACTGGATAGAACAAACGCAACCGAACTCACGATTATGGTCAAAATCAGAGCCAAGCTTTTCCGCTGCCTGCGCATTGTCCGAATCCTCAGAAATTGTTTACTAAAGAGCGGCTACTAGAAAATTGAAACTAGATTTCCTATTGGCCAAAGTATATCGATTGAATTTTGTATTTTTTCTTACATTTCATAACGTTTTTGAGTCAGGAAAAAAGATTTTTTTGAAAATAGCAGCATGGCAGATTTTGCCTAGAAAAATATTTTTTGAAAGAGAATTTTAATCCTCAGTTTTGATACTTAATTTCACAAAGAATGATGTTGTAGCTCATTTCTATTCGGCTATGAACTTTCTGTTTTGGATACCGCTAGCGCTGTGGAGCTTAGCACTCCTTAGCATCAGTCCCGCCAAGGCCCAGCCCAGAGATGAAATCTGCTTTTGGCAGCGTCCTGATGGCCAGTTCGTCGATCTTTCAGAGCTTTGTGGTCAGTCCAATTCAGCCACAGGACTATCACCAGAAGACGCCTTTCTCAGTGCTTTTCAGCAGCAAGCCCAGCAGTATCCGGAGGCCGTTCAGCGATCGCTCAGTACCTACGTCACCCAAGAGCAAAACAGCGCCCTAGCCTCAGCTCAAGCCGCCTGTCGAGTCCTGCAGTATGGAGGGGTAGAAGCCGCCCAGCGCCGCTTGCAGGCATTGGCAAGCTATAACAATTCTGCTAGCGCCACCGCCCGCCAAAATATGACGCAATCACTGGCGATCGCCCATCTTTGCCCGGAATTTTCTGATTCATAAGAGAATAGAAGTCAAACTCATAATCTCTGGTTTAATTCGTTTTTTAATCAACTCAAGCTGGCAGCAAATCTTAATAAATTCAACGGTAGTTGACGGCAAAAATCAAAAAAGCGAGAGCTGCTATTACTCTCGCTTCAAAATTCTAGAAAGTTGCAATCGGTTTGAATCGGGTTACGTTAGCTGCTGGCGCCGCTTCAGGGCGATCGCAGCTCCACCTACAGCCATAAGCCCCAAAAATCCTGTCGGCTCTGGAACAGGCTCCCCTGAATCGGTCACTTCTGTCAGGCGAGCATACAAGCCCGCTTCATTGCTAGCAGCTTCTAGAGTCAGAAAATTCTCGACCAGGGTACTACCCCCATCCTGAGAAAAGCCAATTAGGGTCAGGTTGTAGTCAACTCCCTCTAGGGTAATAAACTGATCGGAGACAGCATTAGGGAAACTGACGACATCTGGGCACGGGGGTATCCCCCCATCTGGGCAAATACCCCCAACTGGCTGATTGGTGGTTTCATTGTGGCTGAAGTCGAAGGAAAATAACTGGCTGAAGGCGTCTAAAGTTAGGTCAACGTTTAACACCGCCGTTGACAAGGAGCCGCCCGCCCCCGAAATTGTCCGGTTATTGTGAGTAAATTCCCCCAAGAGGAAGTTTTGACTGATCAAGTCGTTAATTTCTACTGATTCAGTGACCCCCTCAAAGACATAGGAACTCTGCGCATTCTCTGGGTTGGATGGAATTCCCCAGGAAATTTGACTGGTTCCTTCTCCCGAAATCACAGCAGTCCCAGTCGTGTCAGACCAGGTACCGGAGGTGGTTAAAGAGACAGCGTTGGCAGCGCCCATACAGGCCACCCAGCCAAGACAGGCTGCCACAGTAATATTACGCAGTTTCATAGCAATTTGATGAATTATGAGTCAATGTCGTTACGCAAGATCCCAGGGAGCTAGTCCATTAAAATCAATTTGCAGCAATTGGATAGCGTAAACTATTTGACTTCATCAAATCCTCAATTTCAGCTTCTACACGTAAGTGTTTTTGCGATCGCACTATGGCAGAGGGTGTCTAAATAAGAGCTAGAAAGTCCTGAGAACGTTTGCCTGCTAGCGAGACACAGCCTAATGTCTCACCTTTAGAAGTGCAGCGTGTGATAGATAGAATCTCAATTTTGAGGTCGATAGCCCCCATCACATAAGCTTTTCAGGCTTTTGAGGAGCTTTTTGACGATTAACTTGCGGGAATTTGATAGCTCCCAGTTGACTTCATAAAAGCTTTAAGGAGAAAGCAAAGTTGGCTCAGGGCGTATGGCCTGCACGCCGTCCTATCCAGGATTCAAATCCGCTGTGGGTTCGGTGAGAGTGTCGAGCAAGTCGGCAGGCGATCGCAGTTGCCACTGATGTTCCTGGTCAAGCTGCAGGACATGCTGGTGATAGGCGGCGAGGGTGCGGCGGTGACCGACGCTGACAAAGGTGGTTTTGAGTTTCTGCAGGTGGTGATAAAGGCTGGCTTCATTGTCTACATCTAGGGCGCTGGTAGCCTCGTCCAAAATGGCGTAGTCCGGCTGATTTACCAGCAGGCGAGCAAAGGTCAGCCGCTGCTGCTCGCCCAGAGACAGCACATCGCCCCAATCCTGCTCAGCCTCCAAGCCGCCGAAGCGCTCGGCCAAATCGGGCAGATTGACCTGCTGCAGAATCTGCTGCAGCCTCTCATCGTCTACCTCAGCCTCCACATTGGGATAGCACATCTGCTGTCGCAGCGTGCCCAAAATCATGTAGGGCTTTTGGGGCAAAAACAGCATGTGGTCTAGCTCTGGGCGAGCGATTGCCCCAGAACCTGAATTCCACAGCCCCGCGATCGCCCGCAGCAGCGAGCTTTTACCACAGCCGCTCGGCCCCACAATCAGCAAACCTTCCTCCAGGGGCACCTGCAGCGACAGCTTCTCTACCAGAGTGCGCTGATAGTTGGGGGTTTGCAGCGTTAGGTCAATCAGGGCTAAATCCTCCGACAGCTTGGTATCGATGATGGGGGTCTCCTCGGAGGGCTCCGCCGTCGTTCCCTGCAGGAAGTCGGCAAAGGTATAGAGACGGTCAATGCCAGCGCCAAAGGCCGTCAGCTCCTGGAAGCGGGCCACAATCACGTTGAGGGAGAAAAATACCCGCACAAAAGCGCCTTGGGCCTCCGTCACCTTGCCCACTTCCAAATCCCCGGCAAAGACGCTAGGAGCCACGACGATAGCCGGCAGCACGTAGGGAATAAACTCATAGGCGTTGGTGAGGGCATTGAGATTGAGTTCCCAAAACAGCAGGTTTTTGAAGTTGTCGAAGGCAGCTAAAAAGCGATTTTTCACCTGCTGGGATTCCTGATCTTCACCGCGATAAAAGGCGATCGCTTCGGCATTCTCTCGAATCCGCACCAGGCTAAAGCGAAAGTTAGCCTCACGCTTGAGCTGCTCAAAGTTCAGGCGTACCAGGGGTTTACCAAAGACAAAGGCGGCAATGGCGGTGCCCACCACCGCATAGAGCACCAGAAAAATTACCAGCGAGCGGGAAATGCCCCACAGCACGCCGCTAAAGGCAATCACCTCAATCAGCGAGTCCATGACTACCAGCACGAAGGTCAGGGACTCTTGGGTAAAGCTGCGTACGTCTTCGGCAATCCGCTGGTCGGGGTTGTCAATATCAGCGCGGCTCTGATTGAGCTGGTAAAAGGCGCGATCGCCAAAATACTGATCTACAAAGCGATGGGTCAGCCAGCGGCGCCACTGCAGCCCCAAGCGATCA
>JAAHIC010000005.1 GCA_010671965.1 Leptolyngbya sp. SIO4C5 | reverse complement strand
TTCATGGTAAAAGCGTCCAAAGCTGCTCTGGCACCAGACGAGGATTGTCGCCCCGCAGCTGATCAAGCGATCGCCAGCGAGCCTCAAACTGCCGCTTACCCTCTTGCACCTGTAAAACTGGCTTTTGATACCAGGCTGCATCGACAAACCGAGCATCATACACAAAGACAATTTCGTGCAGGCGATCGCCTCTGTATTCAAAAATTGATTCTAAGATACCGAGCAGCCGAATATCGCTAATTTCAGCCCCCAGTTCTTCCTGAATTTCACGGGCGATCGCGGCTTGACTGGTTTCGCCAAAGTCAATCCCGCCGCCCAATGGACGGCAGAAGGCTTCCGCTTTCTGGCTGTCATAGCCTTCGTGAACTAAGATGCGATCGCCCTGACGAAACAAGCAAATCGCGATCGGTCTAATTTTTGACTTTGCCATCGCTGTCCCGGCCCCAAATTCTGGCTGTGCTACCGCATACCCGCGATCGCCAGGGGTCGGTTGACTTTGCCCTCTGACAGGTTTTGCAGTGACTCACTCAGCTTATCGGTTAAGCGCCGGGCCTGAACTTTGGGCGTACCTTCTACATAGGCATCAACGGCCACGGGCTTACCAATCCGAATTTCCACGTCGCTACCCCAGCGGGGATAGGGATGTTCGTAGTGCAGGCTAACAGGGACAATTTGCACGCCTAGCCCTTCAGCCAAGGACTCAGACTGGAGCGCAATCCGGGCCAGTCCGGGCTTGAGATTGTGTACCTGTTCATCCCGGAAGATACCGCCTTCTGGAAAAATTACCATCATCTCGCCGCTACGCAGCAGGTCTACGCCGTGTCTGATCGTCGTGATCGAAGGCCGAAAGACATTGATTGGAAATCCCCCTAGTCGACGGATAAACCAGCCCTGCAGTCCTTTGACCTCATCAGCCGTGACCATGAAGCGCAAATCTCGTCCAGTGACACTGCGACCTGTAGCGTAAGCAATGAGCAGCGCATCCCACCGGGCCCGGTGGGTTGGGGCCAAAATGACGGGGCCGGTTTCCGGTAGATTTTCCTGTCCGGTAACTTTAATCCGGCCAAAGTAAAACGGCATTAGGATACGGTTGCCCAGGAAATAAGCTAGGGGAGTTAGCCAGGGAGAAAGTTGAGATGTGCTGGGGTGCTGAGTAGCTAGCTGCTCCTGTTTGGAATCGTCCACCATAGTTATTTCAAAAATTAGTATCGTCAGTTTTTGGACAGTGAAGCGGGCTGAGTGCGCTTCAGTCTTACCGTAAAACGGTTGGCTCAAAAATATTGCATTTATCAGGACAGTTTAGGGGGTGTCATGCGACTCGACAAAAAAATGAATGACGTCTGAGGATTTATAAAAGTGCCTACTGTTAAAAGGTAGGCGGTTGCTGGCGATGCTGCTTGAACCACTGCTGCATCTGCTGACGGCAGCTAACCTCTAGAATGCCCGCTATAACGGGTAGACGGTGGTTAGAACAGGCACTATCCGGCAAATTGAGCGCGGATTGCACAGCGCCTGCTTTTAGGTCGTCTGCGCCGTAGACTAAAAGCCCTAGCCTAGCCTGAATCAGCGCGCCCGCACACATAGCACAGGGTTCCAAAGTGACATACAGGGTGCACTGATCGAGATACCAGCTTTTGAGCACCTGTCCAGCCGCCCTCAAAGCCAAAATTTCGGCGTGAGCAGTCGGGTCGTGATCTCGCTGGCGGCGATTAGCCGCTTCCGCGATCGCCTGATTATCAGGCCCCACTATCACCGCCCCCACCGGCACCTCGTCGGCAGCCCCAGCGGCCTCTGCCAGCTCCAGCGCGCGTATCATCCACCGTCGATGTTGCAGATAAATAGCGTTCTCGCTTGGGGGAAGGGGCAGCTCAAATGGCATTGCTCAGGAACTACAAGCGCTGACTCTCCTTAAGATACAGCCTCTTCGAGCCGCGCATGAGGGTCATTTGGCGGATATTGACCTATTTCCAAGAGCAGACATTTTTTCTTCAGCTAAAAAGTTTAGAAGCTCTTAGTGACAGCTCTGCGATCGCCATCGGCTTTGAGGGCTTAAAGGAAAAGTAACAAAATCTAAAGCAAAAATTAAATAAAGCTTAACGCTGGGCTGCTAGCTTGCACTCAACTGTGAGGAATTCAGCCCTATGGAAATTGCCCTGAGCGCTTTATTACTGCTACTGCTAGGAGATTTTGTCGCCACCTTTCTGTACCACGTTCCGGAACACGTCTTTGGTCGATACCATGCAATTGTTCACCACAGTCCCCATCGCAGCTTTGTCCGCTATGCCTGGCTCAACCGGCAGCCAGTGGCGCTGCTTTTCGGCTTTTTGGCTTTTCTTTCTTACGTCGTGTGGATACCCTTGCTGTGGTCAATTTCAGCTGAGGGTGTTTTGTTAGGACTGGTTCTAGCTGAACTTCACGTTATTTGGCGGCATCAGTTTTCCAGCCGCTATCAGACGCCGCCGCTGGTGAAAAAGCTGTGCCAATTACTCTGTATCACCACCCCTGAGCGGCACTGGTTGCACCATCAAAACGCCAATCTAGCCTATGGCGACGTTTTTACTTTTTACGCCGTTCCAGCTCAATACTGGCTCAAACTGCTACGCCAGCTTAAAAAAGGCTGGCGCTATCGGCTCTCAGCCTAATCGCTATTGTCACCAATTTCAAAATCCAATCAAACGGGCTTTCTGAGATGGCTAAAATGGCTGTCTCAGAAAGCTGCTTAGCTCTCCCAAAATTCAGATGCCGAGCAGCCAGATGTGGAAACTAGCTAGGCTTAACTGGGGTGCTAGGATTCGAACCTAGGAATGGCGGAACCAAAATCCGCTGCCTTACCACTTGGCCACACCCCAATAAATCAGGCTTTTGTATAATAGCAGGCTGGCGCATTTGATTGTCAAGAGGCATCAAACTTTTTTGCTGGCCTGCTATTTCAGGGGGCTAATGCTAGGCCCAAAGCCGTAATGCCTAACCACAGCGTCTGCTTATATGCGCTGCTTGGCAATACCGACTGAGCTCAACTCCCAGCTACTCAGATTTAAGCCTGACCAGCAGCGCTGAGCGAACAGGCCGCTCAATAAAGTCGCCTGCCGCATTTACCCGCCCCAAATACAAATCCCCCTGATAGTAGAGAGAGGATGAACTACCGCCGTCCAAATTCAGTGCTTTAACCGCGCCCAGCGATCGCATAAACGCTGCCATTTCCCCCAATGAAAAACCAGAGTCCGTAGGAGCCTGCGGCTGTTGGGCGGCAACTGCCAAAATCACCTCATCTGCCGCCGTCAGGCCGATAGCGGTTCTGGCATTGCGTCGCTGCCCGCCTAGAGCGTCCCGAATTAGCTGGCCCTCGCTGTTGTAAGTGGTAAAGCCTTCTGCTGCAGACGTGTCTGCTGGCAGTAGCTGCGGCCCTGCGCCTATAGCCTCGGTTAAATTGCAGGCTGGGGGAATGGGAGCCTTGTGAGCCACAATGTCGTATTGAGTGTCCGAGCCACACTGATAGCGCCGAAATTCTGAGCGGTTCAAAATTTGCTCTAGGTAAGGCTGCAGATCGGGATTGCCGATTAAGCGCTGATTCTGGTTTGGATCGGCGACCAGTTCCCCTTGGGCGATGACATAAGAAGTGGTTTGCCCATTCTGCGGATCAAAAAAGCCAGCATTGAGCACTGCGATCGCGCCAGTTTGTATTCCTATTTCGCGGACTGAGGTGAGTCCATCGGCCAGTTCTACCGCAATCTCGTAGCTGTCGGTTGGCACTGTCAATACGTGCAGCGTGGCGTCAGGCAGCGTATGTGTTTGATAGGTAATAGCTGGGGCTGGCTGTGAAATAGGGGAAATCGCTGACATTGCCTCAACGGTTGGCTGTGAGAAGTTGCGGCACGCAACGATCAAGCTGGCCGCGGCTATCAATAATCCCAACCAGACAGCATATTTAACCCGTGGCATTGCGCACTCGCTCGCTGTAATCTGGGGGTCGCATCTGACGGAAGCCTTGGAAAATAAGCTGGCGTAAGCCCAGGGGCGCATAGGAAAGCATCAGCCCTGCCCTAGCGCGGGCAGAAAGCCCCTCAGCCTGCTGTAGTTCTCGTAAGAGTTGACGGCCCCGATGGGTTTCTCCTTGCTCAATCAGTCGTAAGGCTAAAACCTGTTTGAGGTCTTGTATCTTGCTGTGGCGCGATCGCTCCAAATCTGCTTGCTTGAACCGATAGCTCTCTAAGCAGTGCAGCTTAGCAGATAAAAAGTGGATGTCTTGCTTCAGGCTAGTTTGGCCACCGTGAAAACGATACTCCATCAGTCGCTCTGGAATGAAGTAGCCTGTTTTACCCGCGATCGCTAGACGCACTAGCAAATCAAAGTCCTCACAGCCATCGGCCTCAAAGTGCATGAAGTCAACTTGCTCTAGGCAGTCTTTGCGAAACAGGGTCGAGCCGACTTGCAGGCTTTGATGATGAAAAGTTTCTGTCACCAAATCTGAGATGATGCCGGTCTTTAGGCGATCTTTTCCCCACTTGGCTGAGTTGGCTGTCGTGGCGTCTGAATCTCGCTGGCTGAGGGCATTGATGACCCAATGATCAGTGCAGACGAAATCTACGACTGCATGGCGATCGAGGACGGCGACGGTTTTCTCTAAAAAGGTTGGGGTAAGGGCATCGTCATCGTCAAACTTGATGAAATAGTCCCCGGTGGCGGTCTCAAACCCAGAGCGCATATTGCGACTGCGCTGAATGTTTTGCGGATGACGAATGTAGCGAATCCGAGGGTCTTGCCACTGCTGTCCGTGCCAAAAGTTAGCGTTTGCATTCCGACCTGAAACGCAGTCCTCAAGAGGTAGAAGGGTTAGCCCTCAGTTGAGCCTTCTAGATCGCTGGATTGATCTATATTTGCAGCCAGCGGCGAGTCCCCGTAGTCATCCAGTTCGCTGATTGAGCGCGGCACCTGGGTGCCTAAGATAACTGCCCGCGTCAGCATAAAGGTAGCCATCGCCGCCCACAGCAAGCCATTGGTTTCTAAACGCCAGCTCGCGATCGCCAAAGGAACAAAGCCAAAGACCGCTGCTGCGGCCATGCTGTTGCGCAAAATTATGCCGTTTGCCAGTCCTAGAAAGTAACCATCAAGGACAAATGCCAAAGAGCCAAACCCCAGCACCGGCAGTAGCCACAGCACATCATGGGCAATGTGCGCCACAATTTCGGTGTGATTGGTCAGCAGAGCAAACAGCGATCCTGGAAACAGTGTGAAAATGACGGCAATGCTAACCCCCAAGACTAGCCCAGTCCCCCCGGCCATTTGCAGCAGCGGCAGCAGGCGATCCCTCGTCTTGGCCCCATAGAGACTGCCCGCGATGCTTTCCGTGGCAAAAGCCAGGCCGTCGATAAAGTAGACCGCTAAAATAACCACCTGCAGCAGCAGCATATTAGCGGCCAGCGTCGTTGTCCCCAAAGCAGCGCTCCAGCCGGTAAATAGGGCATAGACCGTGATAAACAAAACGCTGCGCAGCCAGATATTTGTATTGAGCCGCAAGGTCTGGGTTAGCGCCTGACGATGGAAAACTTGGGACGCGATCGCCCAGCGCCGCAGCGGCACATCAGCCAGCACCAAGGCCAGTCCTACCGCCAGCATCAGATACTGGCTCATCGCAGTAGCCGCCCCTGCCCCCAAGCTCTGCCAGCCCCAGCGCACAATCAGCAAATAGTCTAAAACCACGTTGGCCCCGTTGCTCAAGGCCGATAGCAGCAGCACCCGGCCTCCCTGCTCTCGCCCCAAAAACCAGCCCAGCAGCACAAAGTTGAGCAGCGTAGCCGGGGCATCCCAGATCCGCGCCTGGAAATAGCTGCGTCCAGCCGCCTCCACCTGCGGCGTTACCTCAAACAGGCGAAACCCCAGCTCTCGTAGGGGTACCTGCAGCAGGAGTAACACAGCGCCTAGCAGTAAGGCAATCAGGCCGTTGCGCAGCAAAATCAGCAAAACTTCGTCGGGCAGTCGGGGCGCGTTCGCCTCAGCCGTCAAGCTTGCGGAGGGGCTATTGGGCGAATTGCTGTCAGTTGCGGCGATCGCCAGCGCCTGAGCGGTGGGGCCAGTGGTGCCCATACGCAGAAAATTGCAGGGGCGATAGAGATAGTTGAACAGGGCCGTGGCGATCGCTACCCCTGCTAAAAAGCGAATGGCGCTGAGGTGCCCTAAAAAGGCAGAATCCACCAGTCCCGCCAGCGGCACCATGAGGTTGGAGAGCACATTCACCACGGCTAGCCGCCAAAACCGCGACCACAGCGGCGTCTCTAGTTCACCCATAGAGACGCGCATCTAGCCGATAGCCGCTCACAGACTCAATTCCAGATTGACTGCCTGGAACGCCAAAATGCACTGTATGCTGAGTAATGCACTTTGGGAGCAAGAGTAGATTCATGGCGCGTCTGGCACTGCTAAGCACCTCAGACAAAACCGGATTGGTGGAACTGGCGCAGGTTTTAGTCAAGGAATTTGATTTTGAGCTGATTAGCAGCGGCGGCACAGCGCAGGCTCTAGCAGCAGCCGATTTGCCAGTCACTAAAGTCTCTGACTATACAGGTTCGCCTGAGATCTTAGCAGGACGAGTGAAAACCCTGCATCCTCGCATTCATGGCGGTATTTTAGCGCGTCCTAGCCTGCCTGAAGATCAGCAAGATTTGGCCAACAACGATATTCGCCCTTTTGATCTGGTGGTGGTCAACCTCTATCCCTTCGAGCAGACCATCGCTCAGCCAGAAGTCTCCCTACCCGAAGCGATTGAGCAAATTGACATTGGCGGCCCCACGCTGATCCGCGCTGCCGCTAAGAACCACGCCTACCTCACAGTGCTTTGCCGCCCGCAGCAGTACGACCTCTACCTCAGCCAGATGCGGCAAAACAGCGGCGAAGTTACTCCCCAGTTTCGCCAGTCCTGCGCGCTGCAGGCTTTCTGGCACACGGCGGCTTACGATCAGGCGATCGCGGCTTATCTGTCCCAGCAGATTGCTGACGAAGATATAGAACTGCCCGATCGCTTCACCCTCAGTGGCCATCGGCGGCAGACCCTGCGCTACGGCGAAAACCCGCATCAGCCTGCTGTTTGGTACCAAACGGGAAGTCAGCCAGAAGGCTGGGCAACAGCGGATAAGCTCCAGGGCAAAGAGCTGAGCTACAACAATCTAGTTGACTTGGAAGCAGCGCGGCGGCTCATTGCTGAATTTCCCGCCGATCAGGGGGCAGCGGCAGCGGTGCTAAAGCATACCAATCCTTGCGGCGTGGCTCAGGGCGAAACCCTAGCCGCGGCCTACGAAAAGGCGTTCAATGCCGACAGCGTTTCAGCCTTTGGCGGCATCGTGGCGCTGAATCAAACCATTGAAGCCGAAACCGCAACAGCCTTAACCAAAACCTTCTTAGAATGTGTGGTCGCTCCCGGCTGCTCGGCAGAAGCGCAGGAAATCTTAGCCCAAAAGAAAAATTTGCGGCTGCTAGTGCTGCCCCATTTGACTCAGGGACCAGCCCAGACGGTGCGGGCGATCGCCGGGGGCTTTCTGGCTCAGGATGCTGATGACTATTTAGAAGATCCCTCGCAATGGAACATCGTCACCGAGAAAAAGCCAAACGCCGCCGTTTTGGAGGACTTGCTGTTTGCCTGGCGAGTGGTTAAGCATGTCAAGTCCAACGCCATAGTTGTCGCCCGCGATCGCGTCACGCTGGGCGTCGGGGCCGGACAGATGAACCGGGTCGGAGCAGTGCAAATTGCGCTAGAACAGGCTGGCGATCAGGTCAAGGGATCCACCCTTGCTAGCGACGGGTTTTTCCCTTTCGATGACTCAGTGCGAGCCGCTGCCGCTGCCGGCATTCAGGCAATCATTCAGCCCGGCGGCAGCATTCGCGATGAAGACTCGATTAAAGCGGCCAATGAGCTGGGTCTGATTATGGTGTTGACTGGCATCCGTCATTTTCTGCACTAGCTTCTGCGCTAGATACAGCGATCGCCATCTATGTTCTGAGCAAAGATGGAACCCCCTAGCCCACTGAAGCTAAACCGCTGAGTGGGGCACCTAGAGTACTTTGTGCGTGTATTCGTGCTGCTTCACATTGTCTTCGGGGCTGACAATGTTTTGAGCATTGAGAATCCGCTTTTTCTCGGTTGAGTAGTTGATTTCAGTGAGGTCTGTACCGACCGGAACCAGAGCTTGGGCGCTAGGGCGTGACTGATAGGTGCGAGCGGCAGCAAAGGCACGGCTGGCAAAGTCACTGCAGAATTGCACTTCAGCGCCAGCCGCCGCAATCATCTGCGGCCTGTCCCCAACCACAACTTCGCCCAGCGTTGTGCCATGCAAACTGCGGTAAGACGTAGGCACTCCCTTCAGAACGGCTTCTAGATAGGCCGAAGGAACAGGTTCAACGACCGTTACTTCGCTAACTTCACCGTCCTCTTTGGTATAGCAGGTAGCCAACCCTACTACTAAATAGTCTGCGGGGGTCAAATCGGTTGCGTTGGAATAAGCGGTCGGAGTCATAAAATCAGTCAGAATTTTTTTGCCATAGATTGAACTGGCCTAGACGCCAAAACTAGCCTCAAGCTTAATAGCTTCAAACTGTATCAGACGGCGATCGCCAGCTATCTTCAGGGGTCTGCTAATTCGCCAGCCCCACCAGAAGACACGCAAAGCATTGTAGCTTGACCGCTTGCCGGGATGACAAAAATGCCGCAATCCGTCACAAAAGTCTCTACTGATGACTGCGATCCCTGATGCCAGGCCGCTTTTTAATACCGTTTTAACCCGAACTTTACGTCTGGGTGAGATGCTGAGCGCCAGAGCTAATCCCTTATCTGACCCAGCAGCCGCTCCTGAGATGACCCTCGATTAGCTCCCGTTTAAGCTTTATGAGATTTAGAAAAAATGCTTCAGAACGTTCGCAGCCTTGCAGGAAGAAAAATTCTAGGAGGCTGCCGCACCCTCGTCCTGACCGGGGCCAAAGTGGCGATCGCCTCAGCGACTCTGTTTTGCTTTCAGGCTGCGGTTAGGGCTGAGACGGGCGCTTTTAGGGTCAATCTGTCTCCTTACGCTGGAGAGAGCCTGTCTTCACTCATGAGCGCGGCGGAAACTTTAGCCAGCAGTGAAGTATCGCGCCGCTTTAATCAAACTGCTGAGCTGAGCGTAGTGCAGGTAACCGTGTTAGGAGAGTACAACGGTCAGGTTGTGCCTGTTTTAGTTGTCACCGTACCGCGAGAAGGCTGGCAGCGATCGCGCCAGATTCGCCAGTGGGCCAGCTATTTTGATTCGTCTTACCTGCTGTTGGGGTTCAATCGCTCTGAAGCAGAAGCAGACAGCAGCGGCACCGCCAGGGACACCCGCGTATCGTCCCCAGCCCCCCGTCCTCGCATATCTCCCGCAACTCTCAATCCGGTTGAGGAGCTAGTTCAAGCAGCAGAGGATGGCGAAATCTCTGACGCAGAACTGATTGAGCTAATTGACGCCCTCGACTAATTACGGTTGAGCTGGGCTGAGAATCACACTTTCCCTGTGGGTGGGTATTTTGTCAAATAAGCTACATTATCTTATTAATTCTTAGTCAGGTAAATTCTGTATTAATCCCTTATTAAATAGAAATAACCTGGGCTTATTACCGTATTAAAACTGGGCTGATATTCTCCTCCGTGGAAACAGTTACGTAGAGCAGGTTTAGGTCTGTAACTTAACCGTTTCTAGAACTGACAGATAAGTTCAACTACCGAGAGGCAAGAACACAGTGTCTTTTTCAAGACGTCGATTTTTGGCAATGGCTGGGGTAACCGCCGCTGGCGTTTCTATGGTGTCCCCTCTAGAGGCTTTCTATGCCCGCGTTGCTCAGGGACGCGAATCAGAATTTGCGGGCGGGTTTAAATATGGCCCCCTCCGGCCTACTCTGCCCCGCAACACAGCCGATTTGGCTAACACCGTTGCTGGCGACCTCCGCAACGTACCGCTGCTAGAGCTACCTCGCGGCTTCAAATACACCGCCTTTTCTATCACCGGCCAGACCATGAGCGATGGTACCCTCGTACCGGGTGACCACGACGGCATGGCAGCTTTTCCTGGCCCGCGCGGCAGCACTATCCTGGTTCGCAACCACGAACTCAGCCCGACTGAAGACGAGTTCGGCAACCTCAAAGGGGTCGATGCCCCAGCCGAGAAACGTTATGCTCCCAATGCAACTGGCGGCACCACCACTTTGGTTGTGGGTCGTAACCGTCGCTTAGTCAAAGACTATGCCTCACTCTCTGGCACCATTCGCAACTGTGCCGGTGGCCCCACCCCTTGGGGATCTTGGGTGAGCTGCGAAGAAACCTTCTCTAGCACCCTGGATCTCAACGGCAATCCTATCTATCACGGCTACAACTTTGAAGTTCCCGCCGGTACCAATACGGGCTTAGTAACGCCGGTGGCCCTAAAGGACATGGGTCGCTTTAGCCACGAAGCCGTCGCCGTAGACCCTCGCACCGGATACGTTTACGAAACCGAAGACAGTGGTGATAGCTGCTTCTACCGCTTCGTTCCCAACGTTAAAGGGAATTTGGCCCAGGGGGGCAGCCTCTATGCGCTCAAAATTAAGCAGTATCCCGACGGTGTTAACACCTCGAATAACCCCAACTTGGGCGGGCAGCTAGGCTTAATTCCTGCCGGTCGTGAGTACCCCGTGGAATGGGTCAAGATCGACAATCCCAATCCCATCCCGGAAGAAAACGCCAACGACAAGCAGGTTCGGACTCAAGGACAGGAGAAAGGCGGGGCAGTCTTCTTCCGGGGTGAAGGAGCTTGGTATGGTAACGGCGTGATTTACTTCATTGCCACCCAGGGCGGCCCGCCTGCCGTGGATAGCTCTCGCGGTAACGGTCAGGTTTGGGAATACAATCCCCAAAAAGAGACGGTGACTTTAATCGTTGAGGCTCCTCCGTCAGGCGATACTTTAGATGAGCCTGACAACGTCACCGTTTCTCCCTTTGGCGATCTCTTCCTCTGTGAAGATGGAGGCGGTGAGCAGTTTGTCGTAGGGGTTGACCTAGACGGCTTGCTTTACAAGTTCGCTCGCAACAACCTAGACGAGAGTGAGTTTGCCGGGGCCTGCTTCTCACCTGACGGCAGAACTCTATTTGTCAATAGCCAAGGCGTCGGCATTACCTATGCTATCTGGGGGCCTTGGACTTCAGGCGATGGCGCCGATGACGAAAGCGATGAAGGCGGGGAAGACGACGATTAAGTCGGGGCTTGCCTTCGACTCAGACTGAGGCTTTAGCATAAAGTAAAGTCTTATACCGCATCAATAGCGCTGTGGAAAAGCTGCCTTATTTTTTCCGCAGCGCTAAATTTAAGGAAACTCAGCAAACATTCAGATTGACAGACCCGCATGGAATCCGCGTTTCGCGCCTTGTCTGCTTGGAAACAGCTCAAAACAGGTAAGCTCACTTGCCAAGGAGCGCTTGACCTCCTGATCGATCCGCAAGGCAAGCTGAATTTGCCTGTTTTAGACGAAGAAGTTAGCCGTCGTTTCTTTCAGCTCTTTCCCGATCGCCAGCTATCGCCTGTTATACCGCTGCTGCTTTGGCAGAACTGCTACTACTTAGGCAGTCCGGTAGCTTTGAGTGAAGCTGATATTGCTTATTTAAGCGATCGCACTCAAACCCGCATCCACATTGTACCGATTGCGCCCAAGTGCTACCGAGCCTGGTACCACAGCCGCCACTACGACCCCAGCCAAATTTCGGCTGGCCCGCTGATCGATCCGCTGACGGGCGAATATCTTTCTGAAGATATTTCAGAAACTACAGAGCTGTCTTTGGCTAAAGCAGACGGACAAATTGAGCGGATTAAAACGATTATTTCTAGCGCCCTGCGCAACCGGGCCAGCGACATTCACCTAGAGCCAACCTTGGAAGGGCTACGGGTACGCTATCGCATTGACGGCGTGCTGCGAGATATTACCCTGCTGCCGCTGGAAATTAGCCGCCGGGTGGTCGTAGCGCTAAAGGTGATGGCCGACATGGATATCTCCGATAGCCGCCGCCCGCAGGATGGCCGCATTGGTGAGCAGTATGCCGTGGAGAGTGAGGCAGACTTGGGGATGGACATGCGGGTCAGCACGCTGCCCTGCGTGGGGGGTGAGAAAGCCGTCGTCCGGCTCCTGCCTCGGAAAAATCCCTTTTCAACCATCGACAAGCTGGGCTTTGAACCCAAGACCTTAGCGGTTTACAAAACCTGGCTGCAGCAGCCCCAAGGCATGATCATTTTCACCGGGCCAACCGGATCGGGGAAAACCAGTACGCTCTACACCAGCCTGCAGGAAATTGCTACCGAGCACGTCAACGTCGTCACCGTGGAAGACCCGGTGGAGTACGTACTGCCCCGAATTACGCAGACTCAGGTGAATGAAGCAGCCGGCATGACCTTTGCCGCTGGGCTGCGCTCTATTCTGCGGCAAGACCCCGACATCATCATGGTAGGGGAGATCCGCGATCGCGAAACTGCGGAGACAGCGGTACGCTCAGCCCTCACCGGACACCTGGTTTTTACCACGCTGCACACTAATGATGCCGTTGGCGCTATTCCGCGCATTAAAGACATTGGCCCCGATCCAGGACTCATTAGCGATGCCCTGCTAGGCATCATTGCCCAGCGCCTCATTCGGCGCGTCTGTGCTCACTGTGCTGAGTCCTATACGCCTAGCGTTGAAGATTTAGCAGTTTTAGGCTTAGATGCTAAGCGATCGCGCTCCGTCAACTGGCAGCGAGGGCGAGGCTGCGCCCGCTGTTTTCAATCAGGCTATTTAGGCCGAGAAGCGGTGGTAGAGCTGCTAGAAATCGACGATCGCATCCGGGAGCTAATTTACGAAGGAACAATCAGCCAGCTGCATCGCTATCTGCAGAAAATTGGCTTTATGTCATTCCGCCTGTCGGCGATTGAAAAGGTGCTAGCGGGGAAAACGACGGTTGAGGAAGTGATTCGCGTGCTGCCCCGGAGCGCCCTCAGGCGCGGGACAAACAGCGAGACCAATCTGCAACTGGTGCAAAAACTGGGGTAATCAGGGTAAAAAAGATAGCTTCAAGCGGGAAAGAGCCAGACATAAGCCGGGTTCTGTTCTGCTGATTTGCAGCAGCAGGGCAGTTATCTATCTAGGACGGCTGTTACCAGACGCCTCTAGCGGTGCACTTAAAACGGAGCCGGTAAAAGACCAACCGTTGCTCCTACGACCTTGCTCCCAACCGGGGTTTACCGAGCCAGCACCTCTCGATGCTGCTGGTGCGCTCTTACCGCACCCTTGCACCCTTACCTGTAAAAAGCTGAAGGTCAAGGACGAAGGCTGAAATGACTTTCTGCCTTCCGCCTTCTGCCTTCTGCCTTCTGCCTTTCCATCGGCGGTATGTTTCTGTGGCACTCTCCTCACGGTCACCCGCACTGGGCATTACCCAGCAAGTTTGGTCTTTCAGGAGCCCGGACTTTCCTCACGCTGGGCGCGATGGCCCAACCTGCAACTGCCTCGCCAACTCTTTCCCTAGCTCCAGTCTAGTCGATGAATTTGCTCTAATTTCAACTCTGCCATCAGCGATTCGTGATCCAGCGCAGAATCGGTACAGCCGGCAAATCGGGCAGCACCTCTAGATCAAACATAAAAGGCAGGAGCAGCCGCACAGCCTGATCGTCTGTAGCCGTTACCGGTTTGAGCCAAACCAGCAGCTTTAGCGAGTAAATCGGCAGTGGCTGCCGCATCTGAATAGCTTTTTCTAAATCGATCAGCGGCCCCTGGGGCTGGAGCGACTGACCTTCACCACTGCGGCCAAAAGCTGACTCCTGAGTCACTGCTACGCTGAACATCTGCCCTGGATTAATCACGCTGAATACCTGAGGTTGAAACAGCTCAACTGGCATTGTGCTAGACAGCCGAATCACTCGCTGAGCCTGATTATTGAAGCGGGTGATAGAGCTACGATCCCAGTCAATATAGAGCTGCATGGTTTGGCTACGGTTCAAGACCCGCACTTCTAAGGCGCGGATGGGAGGCTGTAGCGGTCGGGTGCCCTGAGGCAGTACCTGCAGGTCAATCGTCTCTAGCGGAGCCTCTGGCTGGCGTAGATTCAGCAGCTGCATCTGCAAAAACGGACTGCTATCAAAGGGCGAGGGACCCTTGGGCAAAATTTCAGCCCCAAACGCTTCCGCCCGTCCCTGCTGCTGCAACTGAGCTGCTAGCTGGGTTATCAGCACTTCCTGATTCAGCAGAATCCTGACCTGATCGTCTCGCTGAGCTTCCTGTGCTAGGGCAATTTGATACAGCACATAGGCGACGCAGATGAAATAGACGGTCAAAATCAAGATATCGGTGGTCATAGTTGGGGGTAAAGCCCTGCCGCAGGATTATACAGGCTGTTTCCCGTTTAAGAGCACGGGCTGTCTCCCCTAATTTAGGCGGAAATCTGGAGAGCCGCGATCGCCTGCGCCAAATTGATAGGATCAATCAAGTTAATACCGAGAAACCTCATGCTGGACTGGCTAAGTCACACCCTAGGACGCCCTGAAACTCCGGCCAAGGCCGAAGTCGAAATCTACACCTGGCAGACCTGTCCCTACTGCATTCGCGCCAAGCTGCTGCTGTGGTGGAAGAAAGTTGATTTCACAGAATACAAAATTGATGGCGACAGCGCGGCTCGCGATCGCATGGCCGAGCGGGCCAATGGCCGTAGATCAGTGCCCCAAATCTTTATCAACAATCAGCACATTGGCGGCTGCGATGACCTCTATGGGCTAGATGCCAGAGGCGGGCTAGAGCCGCTGCTCTCACAGACGGCGAGTGAGACTATTTGAGCCGAGACAGGTAGCGAGTTATCAGTTGACGCAGGACGGGCTGCTTAGGAATGCGGCGATCGCACTGCTTCATGCGCCTCAGCAGCTGCTGGACGCGCTGATCTTGCTGGGCTAAGAGAGAAGGCAGACACGCTTGA
>JAAHIC010000499.1 GCA_010671965.1 Leptolyngbya sp. SIO4C5 | reverse complement strand
TGGTGGAATAACCTAGATTCTCAGCCTTCAGACTGTTGAAAAATCTAGACTCAACAGTCTGAAGGCTGAGAATCTAGGTTATTCCACCTCTTCGCCTTCCATCTCGCCTTCTTCCATCTCGCCCTCTTCCATCTCACCTTCCATGGCGCCCTCTTCCATAGGGGCTTCCTCAACGCCTTCTTCTACAGGTTCTTCAGTTGCTGTTTCACCACAGGCAACCGTTGTCACCATTAAACCTAGGAACAGCGGCAGCAATAGCAATAGTCTAGCCATGAGATTCTCCCACTTGCAAATGAATGACTTGAGACAGGGACAACAATTTGCACCTGACGCAGTATTGCAAGCAGCTCGAAATACAACATCTGTCTACCGCTAGAGACACATATTTGTTTTACGGCGATTAAAAACCTAAGTAGGGCTATCGAGGGGCCGCCCGGAACAGGTGAGTATGGGCTGGACTGTACAACTGCGATCGCTGCTGAGTGGCTTCCAGGGCAGGGCTAATGATGTAAAGCGTGGTGCGGATCAGGTCTTCAGCCTCAGTGGTAGCGGCCATCTGCTGCAGCGGAACGACTCGAATTTTCTCATCTTCCCAACCGACCCGAAAACAAATAGCCACAGGCGTTTCTGGCGCATAATGCTGCATCAGTTTGGCCTGAGCCGCCTCCACGTGGCGAGCGCTGAGATAGAGGCACAGACTGGCCTGATGGGCTGCCAGTGAAGCCAGTTCCTCAGCTTCAGGAACCTGAGTGCGACCGCTGATGCGGGTCAGAATGATTGACTGCACTAGGCCGGGAATTGTCAATTCTAAATTGAGCTTGGCGGCGGCAGCCTGAAAAGCGCTAATACCTGGGACGACTTCAAAGGGAATATCGGCCTCGGCCAAAGCATAGATTTGCTCATTGATGGCGCTGTAGAGGCAAGGATCCCCAGAATGCAGCCGGACGACTGATTTATGGGCCTGAACCCGCTCAATCATCAGGGGCAAAATTGCCTCCAGGGTCATACTGGCAGTGCCGATGCGCTCAGCCTCTGGCCGGGTCAGTGCCAGCATTGGCTGCGGCACTAAGGAATTGGCGTAGAGAATGACATCTGCCTGCATCAGCAGTCGCTGAGCTTTAACCGTGAGCAGTTCAGGATCGCCGGGACCAGCCCCCACAATGTAGACCGCCGGATAGAGAGCGGGTGAGGTTTGCGGTGAGGCGGACTGGGCAGTGCGGGAGGAGAGATTGGCTGTAGACATATCAAAAGAGAAACGGCGCGGACGGCTAGTTTTGTCAGCTCTAGGTAGAGCCGAGTCGAAGCTTCGAGCTGAGTCGAGCAGACAGAATACTTTGTCAACCGCAGATCTCGAAGGCAGTCCTTTCATTAGAACTTAATACAACTTGCCTTAGATAAAAAAGCGATGAAGTCTTAAGCGTTTTCCGGATTTAGGGCCGCGATCGCCGCAAAAGGGACTGGTAGATGCACCCTGATTAGGCCCCCAGAGACAACTCTGCGGGGCCTTTTTTTGTTTTCACGAGCTGTCGTCGCTTCAGGTAGCTCAGTTCTGCCAGGTGTATTTAGCCAAAACCGATACCAGTTCGGCAGAGTTGATCGGCTTGCTGAGATATCCCTGCATCCCAGCTTCTAGGCAGCGATCGCGATCGCCCGCCATCACCAAAGCCGTCATGGCAACAATGGGAATACTGCGCCAATTTGGATTTTGGCGAATTTGGCGCGTAATTTCGATGCCGTCGGTCTTAGGTAGGTGAATGTCCATCAGGATCAGCATGGGCCGATGGGTTTGCAACCACTCCAGCGCTAAGTGACCGTTGAGGACATGGTGGGTTGTGTAGCCCCAGTATTTCAGCATGTGCTCTAGCAGCATCGCATTGACCGGGTGATCTTCCACCAGCAAGACTTCGCCAGTCTGTCGGGGTGTATCCGGCTGAGCAAATGAGGTGTGATTTAAACCGCGATCGCTGGTATCGGCCTGCTGTAGCTCAAATTGGGTTTCTGAAGGCCCTGAAACAGGGAGATAGACGGTAAAGCGGCTACCTTGATTGACGGCAGACACCACGCTGACATCGCCCCCATGCAGCTTGGCGAGCTTATAGGTCAGGGCCAAGCCCAGTCCGGTGCCCTCATGCTGACGAGACAAAGAGCTGTCTAGCTGCTGAAACGGCTGGAACAACAAGGACTGCTGCTCAGAGGGAATGCCAATTCCCTGATCCCAAACGGTCAGGTGAATTTTATGCTTAACCTGCTTGGCGACTAGGCCAACAGCTCCCCCCCGCCGAGAAAACTTGACGGCATTGGATAGCAGGTTAAGCAGCATTTGCCGAATCCGCAATTCATCCCCCTGAAGGCTGGGTAGATCAGGCTCAATGTCCAGTTCCAGAGCAATCTCTTTAGCGGTAGCCTGAGCGCTAATCATATTCAGCGCGTTTTGGCAGACCCCGGCAATGGAGACAGCCGCCACGTTGAGAACCATCTGACCGGCCTCAATCTTGGAGAGATCAAGGACTTCATTGATAAGGCTGAGTAAATGCTCGCCGCTCTGGTAGATTTGCTGCACGTAGAGGTGCTGGCGCTCATTCAGCGGCCCAAAAATCTGCTGTTCTAGCAGCGAAGAAAAGCCCAAAATTGAGGTCATGGGAGTTCGTAGCTCGTGGGACATATTTGCTAAGAACTCAGACTTCATGCGGCTGGCCCGTTCTAGCTCTAAGTTTTTAGACGCTAGCTCGGCCTTGATCTGCTCTAGCTGGGTAATATCTCGATAAATCAGCGAGACGGCGGTTGGCTGGTTATTTTCATTGCAAACGGGACCGACTGAAACTAAGGCAGTAAAGGTTTTGCCATTTTCGCGCTGACAAACCACTTGCCCGCTCCAACCGCCCTGCTGCGCCTGCTCAATTAGCCAGCCCGACTGGGCCGCGCTGGGATAAAACACCTCGGCGGACTGGTGCATTAACGCTGCAGGCGATCGCCCTAAAATTCGCTGGGTCGCTAAGTTAGCATAGAGAATTTTGCCGGTCAGGTCAGTAATGACAACGCTGTCGTTGGCGGCATCTAGCGCTTTGGAGAACATCTGTAGCTGGCGTTCAAAACGCTTGCGCTCAGTGATGTCACGGCCAATTCCTAATCCGCCAATGAGCTGGCCATCCCGGTAGAGCAGGCGGCCATTTACCTCGACGCAGATGCGGCTGCCCCCTTTCTGCAAAAGCGTAAACTCATAGTCCCGTAGCTCCCCGGTTAGCAGCAAATTATTGAAAGCTTTGCTGGTGGACTGACGCGATTCGGGGGCAACGAATTCCAGATAGGGTTTGCCAATGATGTCTGCTTCTTCACCGCCAAAGAGCTTCGTGCCGTAGCTGTTGATAAAAGAAAAGCGCCCCTCTAAATCGAGGGTATAAACCACGTCGTTGGCCGTCTCTACGTAGGCCCGAAACAGGTCGTCAGTGATTTGGGCCGCAGCCTCATCCGGCAAAGCGGGGGGGACTTCAGGGGGGGCTTCCTCAGCTTCAGTGAGGCGACCGATACAGATAGCACCCGTAATCTCCTGATCCTGTCGCAGCAGACTGGCATTAATAGCGAGGGTGAGCGTTTGTTCTGAAGCCGTACTGAGCCATAAAGTCTGATTCTGCAGGGATCCCCGCGTCAGTAACCGCACCACCATCTGCTGCGCTCGCAGCTTAAATCGCCAAGGAATTAGCTCTAGCAGCGATCGCCCTAGCAGTTCTGCCGGTGTGCGTTCCAATTGCTGAGCGCCATAGGCGTTGATATAGCGAATTTCCCCGTCGGTATTAATGGCAAAAACGATATCGTTAGCCGCATCTAGATAGGTAGATAAGCAGGTTGCTGAAAGTGGTTGGGGTTCAGTAGGAGTTGGCGGGGTCAATTCTTCGGCAGACATAGCTTAGAAGTAGCACGGATAAAGTGTAGGCAGACGCGATCGCGTTGTTGCAATCCACTAAGAACTTCAGGGGTAAGTCCGCCAAATCAGGCTATCTAGCAGACAATTTAACCAAGTGGGCGCGCAGGCATAAACAAGCGTAACAATCTCCGGAAAAGCGGCTGCCACCGGATGAAGAAAATAGGGGATCTATGTCTAGACCTAATCACGATAGATAAGGACGGCAAAAGCGGTGAGGCTGTTTCTGAAACGTCGCCAATTTTTACAGTTAGCCGGAACTACTCTGACCGTACTGGGAGCAGAAGCGCTGGCGCAGCGCTTCTGCTCCCAGTACGGTCAGAGTAGTTCCGGCTAACA
>JAAHIC010000498.1 GCA_010671965.1 Leptolyngbya sp. SIO4C5 | reverse complement strand
CACTATCGCTAGCCCGTTTAGTTTACCCGTCAATCAAGGCTTTCCCAATGTAGACACATTGATAGCTTGAATTGAGCCTAAAAGCAGAAACTTCTTTCTAAACGGGCTAGCGATAGTGTCACTACTTTTGGAGTCAAGTCCAAGATGCTCAAAGCGCTGGCTGGTGGGTCTTGCAGGAATCAAGTGGGGAGCATCTTCCTTCAATTAAACCCATATATATAAAGTGAAAGAATCCGTCTATTTTTTTAGAAAGCTTGAACTTCTTTGAAACTGCGGACTCGAATCCACTCAACAAAATTCAGCAATGGGTTGGGGATTGAATTTTTCGTTAACTCGTGTAAACTTGCCTAAGTTAGGCTAGCAAGGTAATGTTACTTAGTCAGAATCGTAGTACAACGGTTTTGCCATTTCCTTGCCAAGAGTATGCGCCAAAATTGGTTTTTGGTAGTGCATATGGCTCAGTTGAGCCAGATTGTTATCCGAACAACAGTTGAACGCTGGTCATTAGGAGGTCGTTCCTTGAAACGAGCATTTCCACAGGAACCCGTATCTGACTCATATCATTCGCCCTGCTTGGGCAAAGTTTTTGAGCAAGAGGGGCAAGGGGTTACAGGAAGCCAACGCAGAGTCCGTAGATCTGCTGCCATGATTGGCCTAGCCCTCTCAATGGGGGCGTCGGGAGCGCTGCTGCCTCGCCAAGATCACGCGACAGCGGCAGATGTTCCTGCAGCCAAGCTCTCTACTCCAACCACGCCGCTGGCCTTGCGTATCGCATCGATACCGGGACTAAGCGCTGCAGTGGCAATGGCTGCCCCCCAAGCTACCGCGTATCACACTGTCGCAGCCGGGCAAACCCTCTGGCAGATTGCCCAGATTCATGGGGTGAACGTTGAGACAATTGAGTCGGCTAATGGCGTTACTCAGGATACCGTTCTACAGGTAGGCCAGGTTTTACGGGTTCCAGCCAATGAAGCAAGTTCTTCAGCGCCGACAACTTTGGAGATTGCCCTAGCGGGCGAAGCACCTCAGCTTTCCCAGGCTCAAGTCCTGAGCGCTGCAGCCGAACAGGACGAGCAGTTCAAGGTTCAGCAGGAAGCTTCGCTGCAGAACCTTAATCAAAAGCGAGATGAACTGAGTTCTGCGCTAACTCAGGTAGAGTCTGAGGTTCAGCCTGTCTCTGAGATCAGAGTCCAGACGGGAGAGCCTATTGTCGCCAAGTTTTCTTCAGAAAGCGCCGCCTCAGCGGAAGCTTCCACCAGTGGTGAGGAGATCGCCAAGCATCCTGGTCGCTTAGAGTCAGTTTCCTCCGTAATAGAGGCTGCAGAGCCGGATATGGCGCTGCCTGCTGTAATTGCGGAAGATGAGGCTGAACGGCTTTCTGTTAGTCCTTCCTTACCGCTGCCAGCCGAGGTTGAGAGCCAGGCAAGCGATCGCAGCGCCGAAAATCTATCAGAGCCAACTGCCGACCCCCTAGCTGCTATTCCTACTCAGCCTTCGTCGGTTGATCTAGAAGCCTTTTCAGAGACGACCCCGGAAACTACCTCAGCGGTTTCTGCGGTAACAGATGAGCTGCCCGTACCAGTGGCAATTATGCCAACAGCAGCTCAAACTTATGAAGTTCGCTCTGGTGATACGGTCGCTTCAATTGCCGAAAGCTACGACATATCGGCTACCGAACTAGCTAGATTTAACGGCATTGCCGATCCAAACTTCATTGTTGCAGGCAGCGTTTTAGCGGTGCCTCAGGGTAGCCTGAATACCTCATCTGACCTGACGGCGGCTGTTCCCTCGGTGTTTCAACCTGAAGCCACAACAACCGATGAGGCAGAGCCAAGACTCGCCCGTTTACAGGCAACAGTTGTGCGCCGTGTTGATCCAGCTGAAGTGCTAGGTAAGCTACAGCGTCAACCTTCGGTGGCTGAAGTGGCGGCAGCCGCTGCTACCACAGAAACCACTGCTGCAGCAACAGCTGAATTGACCACAGAGCTAGCCGTCGAGACGAGTGATCCCTATGTCTCCAATCTGCTAGCTGATGTCGAAGCTACCCGTCAACTGCAAGCGGTGCCAGAGTCCCCGCAGCCTGAAACAACCGAAGTCGCTTTAGGTGGCGTTGAGTCTCCGACTCGCGCAGTTGTGCCGCTCAATCCTGAGTTCAGCACCCAAACCACAGAGCCGGAAGCGTCTTCATTTCCGTCTTCACTGCCCCAGGCTGAGCAAGCACAGCTTTTTGCGGCTGCGCCCTTAGGGTCTGAAGCCTATGCCCCCATTAACCCCACGCCGACAGGGCGGGTCGTGTCTCCGGCTATGCCTGCCCTGCCAGCGGCTGACGAATTCTTGCCAGAAGCGCCCAACCACTTTAACGGCTACGCTTGGCCGACAACAGGGGTTTTAACCTCTGGCTACGGTTGGCGTTGGGGCAGAATGCACCGAGGTGTTGATGTGGCTGGACCCGTTGGCACTCCTATCATGGCGGCAGCCCCCGGCGTAGTTGAGCGTTCCGGCTGGAACTCTGGCGGCTACGGCAACCTGGTTGAGATTCGCCATCCTGACGGCAGCATGACTCGCTATGCCCACAATAGCCGTCTGATCGTGGCTGCTGGTCAGCAAGTAGCTCAAGGTCAGCAAATTGCTGAAATGGGTAGTACTGGCTACAGCACCGGACCTCACCTGCACTTTGAGATTCATCTGCCGGGCCAAGGCACCGTCAATCCAATGGCCTATTTGCCTAATCGATAGGCTTAAGTTTGTCTCCGCTACGTCTCAAGATGTTCTCTAGCCGTTCTATGGCTGAGGCATCTTGGGATGTTTTTTCCAAATGGCAGCGATTGGACAAAAACAGGCTTTTTTCTCGGATTCCGGCATTTAAGCGTCTGCTTTTATGCTAAATTTTAAAACTGTGTGATTGGTTCAGGCCTTTATTGATCGGTCACGTATTATTTGGCTCAGTAGCTCAGTGGTAGAGCAGGGGACTCATAAGCCCTTGGTCGCGTGTTCAAATCACGCCTGAGCCATTTATGAAATAAGCGTTTGCCTCTTGTATAGCTGCAGCCCTGAAGGAGCAGCTAATCTCCCTGAAGGCGAAATCATTACGAGTATGATATGCTCTAAAGAGCAAATGTTAACTTTTTTGTCTTCTGGTGATATAGCCTGCTAAGACAATCCAGCTTGGTTAATCCCCTATTGAGACGCAAGTATTCTAGGAGAGTGAACTCATGACTTATCAGGCAGACGGTTGCCTACGTGTCGGCCAAGAAGCTCCTGACTTTACGGCAACTGCTGTAGTCGATCAGGAATTTAAAACAATCAAACTGTCCGACTATCGCGGTAAGTACGTTGTTCTGTTCTTCTATCCGCTCGATTTTACTTTTGTTTGTCCGACTGAAATTACGGCTTTCAGCGATCGCCACGGTGAGTTTAAAGACATCAATACTGAGATTTTAGGCGTTTCAGTAGATAGTGAGTTTTCGCACCTAGCCTGGATTCAAACCGAGCGCAAGGCGGGGGGAGTTGGCGATCTGGAATATCCACTGGTTTCTGACATCAAAAAAGAAATTAGCAGCGCCTACAATGTGCTAGATCCAGATGCTGGGGTGGCCCTGCGGGGACTGTTCATCATCGACAAAGACGGTATTGTGCAGCATTCAACCATCAACAACCTTTCCTTTGGGCGCAACGTAGATGAAACGCTGCGTGTATTGCAGGCAGTTCAGTATGTGCAGTCTCATCCAGACGAGGTGTGTCCTGCTGGCTGGCAGCCCGGTGAAAAGACGATGAATCCCGATCCGGTTAAGTCCAGAGAGTTTTTCGCCGCCGTCTAGCTGAGATTAGCTGCTGGATAAGCATGACTGGGGTTCTGTCATGATCTGCCCTAGAGGCAGTGATTTTCAGAACCTCTTTGCTTTAAAGTGCTGATATGCTGAGTCCCAACCGGAATTTATGCTGACCTCTACAGATTTTAGCGGCCTAATCAATCAGCGATTTTTCAAAAACTTTTTGCCGATTCCAGCCCACAGCTCTTTGGCAATCGGCGATCGCGCTCCTGATTTTCACCTGTTGCATGTCCAGTCTCAAGAGATGCTGACCCTGTCAGACTATTGGGGCCGGCAGCCTGTGGTCTTAGCTTTTACCCGTATCTTCACGGAGAATCAGTACTGCCCCCTGTGCTTTCCTCATATTGTGGCGCTTAACAAAGCTTAAAACAGCCGCCCCTTTAGCCTGCAGCCGTTTGTAAGCTTTGTTAAGCGCCACAATATGAG
>JAAHIC010000497.1 GCA_010671965.1 Leptolyngbya sp. SIO4C5 | reverse complement strand
TTCAGGGACTGCATCTGATGCAGTCCCTGAGCTAGATCCGCTGGCTGAGTCGAATCGACGGCAAGTCCTAACTGATAGCGATTGACCAGCTCTCCCATCAGGCCGTAGTCAGAGCTAAGTACAGGTTTCCCAGCCGCCGCTGCCTGCAACAAAATACCGCTCATGCCTACATGACGTTGATAGGGAGCCATTACCAGGTCTGCTAGCTGAAAATAGGCGGCAACGTCGGCTTCCGGCACAAATTCGTAATGTCTCAGGATTTGAATCGGTTTTTGCGCGGTCAGCGTTGCAATGCGAGCCTCTAGCTGCTGTTCTAGATTGGATTCTCCTACCAGCAGCAGGCAGAGCTTTTGGCAGTCTGCTGCGCTCAGCTCTGCGATCGCCTCTAGAAGCTGAGGAACGCCTTTGCGGTGGGTGAGAGCTCCAAAAATGAGCGCTACAGTGCGATCGGCTTCAATCCCCAACGCTGCGCGCAGCTCCTGTACTCGCTCAGATGGTGCTTTTTCCAGCGCAACTGGATCGGGCAGATGAACCGCTTTAGATTGCTGGAGGAGCCGATTGAGCTGAGGCACAGCAAAAGGATCTAAGGAAAAAACGGTGTGTAGCTGCGATCGCTGTCCTATCAGCCACAGTAGTCCCTGCTCCCACCAGCGTTGCAGAGGTTCTTGGCTTTGAACCGGGTGCTGCGCAAATGTGGAATAGTGAAATGTGGGTCGAAAATAAATGCCCGATACCGGACAGGGTAAAGGCTGGCTGACGGTCAACGGCCTCAAACAGGTGTCTAAATATAGGGCCACGCAGTGTTGAGCCTGTAAAGCTTGGGCATATTTTCGCAGAAGCTGCCATTCTCTAAACGTACGCCGTAGCCGCTGGTATGCGTTTTTTCGCCCCCCCAGCCCATCGACTTCAGCCTGAGAAATCGCCTGAAACTGGACTCGCTCAGGCGCAGCCTGCTGGGCAATTTTCACAACTTCGCTATGTTCTATCAAAAAGCGCGGCGAAACGACGATGACTAAGCGTCCGGGCAGAGCCTCATGAATAAAATATTGAATTAAATGCTGAATGTAGGCTGGATGATGGCCACGCACAGATAGATCAAACAGCATTAAGGGGCGATCGCCCCCAGAATTTGAGTTTTTCGGTTCAGAAGGATCTGCTAAAGCAGCCTGACTGGCGATCGCTGATTGTTCTGGCTGCGATTTGATTAGTGAACTCATTTCTTGCCTACCATCGTGATGCTTCTGAAGAAAATTGGCGAATTAGTAAGCCGCCGCCGCAGTCGGAACGGCAGGCGTTCTAAGAGCAACTCGCTCAGCTTGAATAAACTGGATAATCCTGGCAGTAGGGGGAGATGAAAGATCTGGGTCTGCTTATAGACTTTGCATAGCCCAACTTGCGTAAACCCGGCCTGACGAAACAGGACGCTAAGCTCACTCACCGAGTATTCCTTCAGGTGAAAACCAGTGGCGACTTGATCAAAGTATCTAGAAATGTCGTGCGGACCACAGAGTCGGTTAGGCGTCACACAAGCATAGACCCCACCGGGCTTTAACGCTCGGTAAATAGCCTGTAGCTGCTCTATGGCGTCCTCTGGATGCAAATGCTCCATAAGCTGATGGCTATAAGCTACGTCAATACTCGCTTCTGGGACAGGAATGCTAACGCCGTCAGAAATAATAAGCTCTACATTTTCTGGCAGATTTAGCGTCCGAGTGAGTTCTTCTGAAACATCAACTGCGTAAACTTTGCTGGCTTGGGCGGCAATTTTTGAAGTGAGATGACCGCTGCCACAACCTATTTCCAAAAAAGTTGTTTCAGGTTCAAAAAAGTGAGTTAAAAAGTTAACTCTCTGTCTGATTAAATAATCTGTTCTCTCATTAGCTGGCCGACTCAGTTGCGTATGATAAGGAATTTTCTGAAAAAGCTCGTCGTACAGTTTAGTGTAAAGTCTTTGTTCAAGCCGCTCTGATCTAGTCGATGCCTTCAGGCAATTTGCCAAAGATTTCTCAAGCAGATAGTGTTCTTTCGTCTGCGCAGAATTTCGGGTCTCAGGTTCATTAATTCTTTCTTTAGAATTATTTGCAATCATTGCTTCAAGTCCTCAGACTTTTAAGAAATTTTATCAGCAGCAGTCAGCTATACCTACTTGTTCCGTAATTGATCGAGCCCAATTTGATCTCAATTTCATCAATACTACGGCACTCGTTAGAAATAGGTTTTTTGCAGGAACTGATTTTACTGAAATTTAAAACGAGCTGAGGCTTCGTAGGATTTTAGTGAATTTACCTAAAACTTCACTAAAGCTCTACAGAGGTTCTAAAGAATTTAACGAGGGAGAAGCTATTCTCAAAACAGCAATCTTGCTAGAAACGAGAGTCTGTCGGGGAATCCTGATGATTACTGGCTGTCTCCGCCCTAGTCTCTAGGCCAACCTTTAGCTTGCTAGGTTGCCTGTGAACGATCGCTGGTTGGATAAGGGGCAAAGGTCACCTCTGCTCAAACGACATTTCGGGTTGTCTACTTTTCTATTCTCGAACCGTCAAGCAGCAATGATGATGTCGATTAGTGATGAAGCGAAATAATGGATGAGGAGCCAGCTTCGATGCTAGAGGGCAAAAACCGGATATCGCTGTTTCTGAGCTATTTAGGCGGCGGCGGTGCTGAGCGAGTCATGCTGAATTTAGCTGAAGGCTTTGTTCAACAAGGATTTCAGGTGGATTTGGTCTTAGCTAAAGCTTGGGGACCTCACTTATGGAAGGTTCCGGCTTCGGTGCGAATAGTTGATCTGGGGGCCTCTCGACCTCTGCTGAGCTTGCCTAAGCTAGCAAAATATTTGAAGCAAGAACAGCCCTGTGTGTTGCTATCAGCCATGCACTATGCCAATGAGATTGCAGTCCTGGCGAAACGGTTGGCGGGCGTTTCTACTCGGGTGATTGTGACAGAACATAACACGCTGTCCCGCTCTCTCGGTCATGTCAAGGGTTTGAAGCGACGGTTGATTCCACTCGGAATTAAGTATTTATACCCCTTAGCAGACAGCATCGTGACTGTTTCCAAGGGGGCCTGCAGCGATTTGCAGCAGTGGTTCAATCCTGATAAGGCCAAAGTTGAAGCCATCTACAATCCGGTGATTACGGCTGATCTTTATGAAAAAGCGGCGATCGCAGTTGATCATCCCTGGTTTCAAGCAGAATCTCCGCCTGTGATTTTAGGGGTTGGCAAACTGGAAGCTCAAAAAGATTTCGCGACTCTAATTCGAGCTTTTGCCAAACTCCATGCGCAGATGCCGTGCCGATTGGTCATTTTAGGCTGGGGGCCAGAGCGAGATGCGCTCGAAGCTTTAGCTGCCGATTTGGGAGTTGGTGAAGCAGTAGCTTTGCTAGGCTATGTAGATAATCCCTATAGCTATATGAAGCGGGCAAATCTCTTTGCGCTTTCATCTGCCTGGGAAGGTTTACCCACGGTGCTGATAGAGGCGATGGCTTTAGGGATACCTATAGTCTCTACAGACTGTGAAAGCGGCCCTCAAGAAATTTTGGCGAATGGCCAATGCGGTTACTTGGTACCTGTTGGAAACGCTGAAATGCTTGCTCAAGCAATGTTGACTGCGCTGCAGGAAAAGCCTCTACCGATTCCTGACTGCTGGCTGGATCAGTTCAAAATCGAAGCTTCTGTCAAGCAGTATTTAAGTTTGCTGGATAGCTCAATTTGCTTAGCTTAAAACTCTTACCTAGATCAGATGACCTGTGGGCTACATCTAGCGCTGCGAGCAATAGCCTGCGGCAGGGCTGCGCTGGGCCGCGCTGAAGCAGCAAGGTAACGCTCAGATTTTAAACTTTCACAGTGTCTCTGCCTAGCAGCATCTTCTAGTACTGCCTGTTTGCATCTGCTACCCGGTCAAAAGTTATAGGTGCCGCCTGATGAAAAGAAATGCTGCTCCTAAGTCTGAATCTTGCTTTCTTTAGTAAAGAGGCAAAGAATTGAAGATTAAGTAAAGTCTCATTATTGAAGACTTATCCTTCATCTTGTATTGGCCTAGACTAGCCTTAGTGAAATGTACCTGTTGATATGAATCATTATCTTTATAAGTTCTTTTACATTCTTGGAGATCGCAAAGGTAAGCTTGCAATATTGCTTTTAGCAATTTTGATTACGTCTTTCTTGGAAGCAATAAAAGGCCCAATAAGTCCGATACCTATTGCTTCCAAGAAAGACGTAATCAAAATTGCTAAAAGCAATATTGCAAGCTTACCTTTGCA
>JAAHIC010000496.1 GCA_010671965.1 Leptolyngbya sp. SIO4C5 | reverse complement strand
ATTTTTTTTCGAGATGGGTTTGACTTGGGAAAAGTTTTAGCCGATGAATTTCAAGTTTTCTGTTATTCTGCGTATACTTTTGTAGCTATAAGCGCCAAATTGGCTCAATTGAGCTGAAATACTAAGGCCGCTTGCTCATGACTAAAGACATCAAGCAGCTTTGAGCCGCATTCATCACTGAGTATTGAGCGGATTGAGCCGTCGTGACGTAAGTTAGGAGTTGCTGAAATTCAAGCTCAACGGAGATTGCTAGGCTAAATATTAGGGACGATTAAGTAGATTGAAATTCCCCCAGATTTAGGGATTCTAGAGTCGCATGGTTAGTAAGCAACGTCTGACGCCTCATCTGGAAACCGATCTAAGCGCGCTGGATGCTCGGTTGCAAAAGGCGATTGCCCAGCCGCAGGCCAAACTGCAGTTGAAGCTGCGGGGCAATATTCTGCACGTCCTCTGTATTACGCCTGCCCCTATTGAGCAAGAAACTGCCCTGCTGCGCCTAGTTCAATCTCTGTTGGCAGCAGATTTTCAGACTCTGCTGAGCGATCGCTATCCTAATATTTATCAGCTTTATGTTTACAGTCGCGGCGCCCAGCAGTCAGAACCAGCTTGGAAAGCGCCAATTTACCTCAATCGCCTAGAGAAGCATCTGGTGCAGCTAACAGCTCCTTTGCAGTCTGATTTGGAAGAGGCTGTTGGGGATGAATCCGCGGCAGATGCAGCTCAGGCTCTCAGCAACGCCATCGTTCTGTCAAATCTCAGCCTGGCCCGCAAGGGAGATCCAGAGGCGATCGCCCGCTATCTCAGCCAAAGCCTGAGCCGGTTGGGCATTGGGGTTTGGGTCAGCATTCGCGCCATTCCAGGGAAAGGGAAGCCTGTCGCTAGCGCTGTCACTGCTCACCATGACGATCCTGACTATCCGGTAGCAACTGAGGCCATTCCCCGCCTGTGGATCTTATGCGAAGCCGCCTACAGCCCTGATCCAAACCTGGTAGCGGAGCCGACTGCCCAGCAGCTCCGTCACCTGAAGCTGACCCAGTTCCGCGACGCGGTGATTCTGGTGCAGGTGCAGGGGGAGCATCAGCCAGACTGGATTTTGCGAGTCGATTTAACCTCTCGCGAAGAGATGCTGCGGGACTGGGCCAGATGGGGAGATGGTGAGGCGATCGCTAGGCTGGTCGATGAGGCGCTAGAGCCTTTGCAGATTGCCGCCAGCACTGAGCTAAAATCCACCAGCCTGCACATTCTCTGTCAAAGCACAGCTCAGGCTGAGACAGTCCCCGATCAGGCAGCGGTGACCGCCGCCCTCAGTCATTTACTAGAAGGACTGGCCCCTCAGGGTCTATATCGAGCCCTGGTCTACGGCCAGGGGGCTGACCAAGAAGCCCCCGATTGGGTACACTGCCTGGATTTACCGGCTCAAGAGCATCCGGCCTTAGCGGCTTCAACGGAAGAACTGGCTCACCAGGGAGATTTACCCGCTCTGGCCTTTGTGCTGACTCGCCAGCTCAATCCCAATCTAGAAGCGAAGTTGGCCACTGGCGGCGTCCGAGTACAGCTTTTAGTCAAGGACAAGCTGCTGCACGTCATGCTGGAAGCGCCTCTCTGCCCAGCCCGGCAGTTGGCGACCCGCCAGATCAGACCTTATCTCCGCCAGCTCAAGCTGGAGGGCATTGAGGGCATTCGCTTTTACGGCAGGCGGGCTGGGCAAAAGCAGCCAACCTGGAGCTGTGGTACTGACTTTCAGCCGCGCAATCGCGTTGTACCCAAGGCTGCGCCTGAATTTGCGGCCTCAGAAGCTTATTTGGGGGATTTGTTAGACGCCCCTGACGAAGCGGGGCGATCGCCCGACGATGAAGCCGAAAACCTGTGGACTACCCTGATCCATAGCTGGCATCAAGTCCTGCACTCAGCCCGTAATCTACTGTTTCAAACGCAGCTCTTTGAACCCAGCCATGATCCTTTAGCGGCAGACAATCCTCCCTCACCGGCCAGTGGCGGTTCCCAGGTGGCTTTCGTTTGGGGAGCTGTAGGGCTATTGCTGGTGCTGCAGGTTGACTGGCTGCTGGGGCAGATTCTCAATCCCCCCCGGAATCCGGCTGTGGCAGAAGCAATGCCAGCCCTACCTGAATTAGAGCTAGCAGAGGACCCTGAGCCGCAGGAGACGGCAGTTGATGATGAGTGGGCCGGACTGAGTTTCGGTCGCCAGCCCGATGAGCCGCCCCCCGACGACTTTGACCAGGATGGCTTTGTTGATTTCGCCACAAACGCCAGCGATCGCGCTAGCTTCGAGGACAATACTGCCTTCTGGGAAGAAGGAGAACGATCTGCTGTCTCGCGGGACGATCTGCTGTCCAGTTCGCCCTTTCCGTCATTTAGAAGTCAGCAGCTTGATGAGAAGCTGGCGCTCTACTATCAGCGCCTAGAAGAGTCTGGCCCCCCTGACGTGCTGGTCATTGGCAGCTCTAGAGCGCTGCGCGGCATTGATCCAGCCGCCTTGGAGCGATCGCTTGAGGCTCTAGGCTATGCAGATGTCAGTATTTTTAATTTTGGCGTCAACGGCTCTACTGCGCAGGTGGTAGATTTCACTATTCGCCAGCTTTTGCGTCCCGATCAGCTGCCTCAGCTTATTATCTGGGCTGATGGCGCTAGGGCCTTTAACAGCGGCCGGGTAGATGTAACTTACAACGGTATTTCGTCTTCAGCCGGCTATCGCCAGCTACAGGCTGGTACCCTCTTCCCCGACGGCGAGGCAACCGATCAGCCTACCGCCTCAGAGGTAGCAGCCCCGCTAGAACCAGCGACCAGCCTCAGAGAGAGCTATCAGTCTGTCGATCGCTGGCTGAGTCAGCAAATCGCTCAGGCTTCTGCTGCTTATGGCGATCGCGATCGGCTTAAAGCTCAGCTACAGCAGCTGGCAACCCGCTGGGATATTCCCCTGCTGACGGCCCTTCAGCCCACCGAGGCTACGCCTGAGTCTGAGTCACCCACCGATCCGACAGCCCTACCCGACGACAGCGATTTGTTAGATTTTGACGGCTTCCTAGCCCTGACGGTGCGCTTTAATCCTGCTACTTACTACCAAGATCACGCCCGCGTCCCTGGTAACTATGACAGCGACTACGAAGATTTTCGCCTACAAGGGCGTCAGGTACAGGCATTGGAGAACCTGCTGGCCTTCACTCAGCAGAAAAATATTCCCGTTGTCTTCGTCAATACGCCCCTGACAGATGAATATTTAGACGCCCATCGTCTAGCAGCAGAGACTGAGTTTCAACGCTTCATGCTAGAGCTATCAGCCAGCGAAAGTGGCTTTGTATTTCGGGACTTGGGCCAGCTATGGCCTGAACGCTATAGCTATTTCTCTGATCCCAGCCACCTCAATCGCTACGGCGCTTATCAGGTGTCTAATCGTTTAGCCCAGGATCCGATGATTCCCTGGCCGCGCACGCCGCTAGAGCCATGATCTTACCCTCGATTATCTACGCTCTGTTTTTGTTCAGCGTTGTTGGCATCTACTGGGCACTGCCGCGCCAGAAACTGAGGCTGTGGCTGCTGTTTGTGGCTAGCTTGGTTTTCTATGCTTCTCTGCAGGTGGAATATCTGCCGTTAATGCTAGCGATCGCCGTCGGTACTTACTGGCTCGGTCATGCCATCAGTGCCCCGATGAACTGGCGTATTTCCAATGAGGCTTGGCAGGCGGCTGAAGAAAAATGGGATAGCCGTCGCTTAGTTTTGCTGTGGATCGGTATTGGCCTCAATGTTTTGCTACTTTTTGGCTTCAAATACCTCACGCCTACGTTTGACCTGCTGGAAAATCTCACTGGCGGCTATCCATTTTTGGTCGCTAGTCAGCCGCTACTAGAAAACCTGATTATTCCGCTGGGTATCAGCTTTTTCTGCTTTGAGTGCATTGCCTATCTAGTTGATGTTTACCGGGGGTCGCCCCCTAGCCCTCGTTTTGTTGATTTTGCTGCTTACAAACTGTTTTTCCCCAAGCTAATTTCCGGCCCAATTGTCCGCTTTCACAGCTTTGTTGGCCAGCTAGAGCAGCCCCGTTTGCCCCAAATGTCTCAGGCGATTGAGGGGCTTTGGCTAATAGCGATCGGTACAGTCAAGAAGCTGCTGCTAGCCGATCGCATCGCCATTTTGGTCAACCTCAGCTTTGACAATCTAGAGCGGGCCGGCAGTGGTGATATTTGGTTAGCCGCTAAAGTCCAGATAGAGCTGCAGTCCATAGGCAAAAACGGCTAACCAAATAA
>JAAHIC010000495.1 GCA_010671965.1 Leptolyngbya sp. SIO4C5 | reverse complement strand
CCGTTCTCCTATCTGCACGATCGGCCCTGCCCGATGAGGTTGTAGTGGGAAATCTGGCCGAGGTGTATGCCCAGCCTCAGCTTAAAGAGAAAATTGAGCAACGGCTAGGTCAGGCCAGCGGTCACAATGAAGTTTTTACCGCGCTTAACACTACGGGTTTTCAAGATGCTGCCGTCATTTGGCTACCCCGTCAGCTAGAGCTGTCTACGCCTATTCAAGTTGTTCACTATTCCTGTTCAGCGCAAACGCCCGTTGTCAGCCAGCCCCGCTGTTTAGTCATGGCTGAAGCTAACAGCGCCCTGACCCTGGTGGAGGAATATTACAGCCTGGGTCAAGCTCCTGCGTTTACCAACCCGGTGACGGAAATTTGGCTGGAGGCCAACGCCCAGGTAAACCATATCCGCCTGCAGGATGAGTCGCCATCCACTTTTCACATTGCCAAGACAGCGATCACTCAGGCCAGGGATAGCCGTTATAGCTGCGTTACCGTGGATTTGGGGGCCAAACTGTCACGCCACAACCTAGAAAGCTACCAGACCGGCGAGCAGACCGATACCCGGCTGTATGGCCTCAGCGCGATCGCCCGTGACCAACTCGCCGATACCCACAGCCTGATTTTCCTCAGCCAGCCCCACGGCACCGCCGATCAGCTCCATAAGTGCATCATCAGCGATCGCGCCCACGCCGTTTTCAGCGGCAAAGTCTACGTTCCCCGCGAAGCCCAGCAAACCAGCGCCGCCCAGCTCAACCGCAACCTGCTGCTGTCTGACAAAAGCCGCGTAGACACTAAGCCCCAGCTTGAAATCATTGCTGATAACGTCAAGTGCGCTCACGGGGCTACCGTCAGCCAGCTAGAACCGGACGAAATTTTCTATTTGCAGAGCCGGGGTATCAGTGCTGCTCAAGCCCAGCGTCTCTTAATTTACGGTTTTGCCATGGAAATTATCGAAAAAATTGCCGTTACTTCCCTGCGTGAGTCCTTGACCGAGCGCATTACCGCCTGGATGTAGCTTCTCTTGCCCCACACCCCGTTACCCACAACCCCATCTCCCTTACCATGACCGTCGCTCAAGAAAAAACACTGGCTGCTAAAGTTCGCGCTGACTTTCCCATCCTGCATCAGAAAGTCAACGACCAGCCCCTGGTGTATTTCGACAACGCGGCCACTTCCCAAAAGCCGCGGGCGGTTTTAGAGGCGATTGCTCGCTACTACCAGCAGGACAATGCCAACGTGCATCGAGGTATTCACGCTCTCAGCGTCCGGGCCACCGATGCTTACGAAGCGGTGCGGGATAAGGTAGCAGTTCTGATTCAGGCAGCGACGCGGGATGAGATTGTCTTTACCCGCAATGCCAGCGAAGCAATCAACCTGGTGGCCTATGCCTGGGGCTTAAGTAACCTGCAGCCGGGAGACGAGATTGTGCTGTCGGTGATGGAGCACCACAGCAACCTGGTGCCTTGGCAGCTTGTGACCCAGCGAACGGGGGCGGTGCTGAAGTATGTGGAGCTGACAGATTCTCAGGAATTGAATCTAGAGCAGTTCAAGCAGCTAGTGACTGAGAAAACCAAGCTGGTGGCAGTGGTGCACGTCTCCAATACGCTGGGCTGCATCAATCCAGTTGAGGAAATTATCGCTACGGCCCATCAGGTCGGGGCCAAGGTTTTAGTCGATGCCTGCCAGAGCGTTCCCCACATGCCGATTAACGTGCAGGCGATGGACTGCGACTGGCTAGTGGCTTCCGGCCATAAAATGTGCGGCCCGACGGGGGCAGGGTTCCTCTACGGCAAGCTAGATATTCTCAACGCCATGCCGCCTTTTTTGGGTGGGGGTGAGATGATTGCCGACGTGTTCCTAGATCACTCGACCTACGCCGAATTACCTCATAAGTTTGAGGCGGGCACACCCGCGATCGCAGAAGTCATTGCTTTAGGCGCGGCGGTTGACTATCTAACTCAAATTGGCCTGGATAAGATTGCCGACTATGAGCATGAACTGACGGCTTACCTCTTCCAAGAGCTAGATAAGCTGCCCCAGGTAAAAGTCTATGGCCCTCAGCCCCAAGCCGATGGCAGCGGCCGGGCTTCACTGGCGGCATTTACGGTCGAAGGCGTTCATGCCCAGGATTTAGCAACGCTGCTGGATCAGTCGGGTATTGCTATTCGCTCTGGACACCACTGCACCCAGCCACTGCACCGCCTTCTAGGCATCACCTCTACGGCGCGGGCTAGTCTCTACTTCTACAACACCCGCGCTGAAATTGACGTGTTTATTGCCGCTCTGAAAGACACTATCGAGTTTTTCAGCAGCATTTTTGAAGAAGATTAGGAGTGGCGCGACGACTCCCTGTGCTGCTCCGACTCAAACAGATAAATTTTCAGCTCACCGTTACCGTAAATCCATAGCTCCGGCACCCTAATTGCCGCACAAGCTGCTAGGGATATTTTGGCAGCAACTCGGTTTCCATAGCGTAAGCTAGTCACAGAGTATTTATGAGAGCTACATGACTCAGTATTCTTTCAAAGAGAAGCTGACAGGTGTGTTGGCGATCGCCTTCGCTACAGCGTTTGCCCCTACCCTACCTGCTGCCGCTCAATCAACCAACCCAATTTTAGATACCCTGCCCCGTCTGCCGGATGAAACCGTTGAGTGCGAAATTTTAATTGTAGGCGGTGGTTTGGCAGGAACCGCTACGGCCTATGAGAGTTTGCTAGCAGGCCGTACCGTTTGTCTCACCGAAATCACCGACTGGGTAGGCGGGCAGCTCACCTCCCAGGGAACCTCTGCTCTAGATGAAGCCAGGCGGCAGCGGCAGCTTTTGTTTTATTCGCAGGGCTACAAAGAGCTGCGCGATCGCATTGAGCGCTTTTATGACATCCTGAATCCAGGAAGCTGCTGGGTTAGCGTTTCCTGCTTTATTCCTGAAGACGCCAATACTATCTTGTCGCGGCAGCTCGCAGATGCCGCTCGCCGAGGCAAGGGCACGCTAAAGTGGTTTCCGGCAACGGTGGTAAAGGAGTTAGATCTCAGCGCTGATGGGCGATTTATCGATAGCGCGATCGCTATTCAGCACAGCCCTGCCTCCGAAACAGTGCAGCTCAATATCAACCCGCTGTCCTATGTTTTAGAAGATGCCTATAGCTACGAAGATTCAGCCGTTCTGAGCAAAAAGATTCTGCAGTTCGTGCCCCAAAAGTCGGAAAACCAGGGGCCTGCTGACTGGTACGTGGTAGAAGCCACCGAAACGGGTGAAGTAATTGCTTTGGCCGATGTGCCCTGGCGGGTGGGCCTTGATCCGCGCTCGTACCTCAATCCCTCCTCGCCGGTAACGAGCCAAGACCCCTACTGCACTCAGGGTTTTACCTACACCTTTGCTATGGAGCAAACTGAGGAACCCCAGCCTCAGACCATGCCGCCCTACTACCCGCAGTATGAGCCGTACTTTAGCTATGAGCGCGATCGCGGCGAAGATTTTAACTATTTTGACTTTGTCTTTACCTACCGCCGTATCTGGAGTCCTAAGCCGCGACCGGAGGCGCAAATCTTTGGCGTCGCCGTGCCAGAGCCAGACGACATCTCCATGCAGAACTGGACATGGGGCAATGACTACCGACCGGGTACCGCTGAAGATAACTTAATCTACACCGAGGAACAACTGCGGGACCTGGGACAGTTGGAGCCGGGGGGCTGGCTAGGGGGACTGCGAACTGAAACGCTGCGGCGGGGCGAAGAAAATGCCTATAGCTACTACTACTGGTTAGTGGAGGGGACAACGGATTCTCAGCTAGGGGAAGGGGTCAAGCAGCCCCATCCCAACCACCGTTTTCTGTCCGGTTTTGACATGCCGATGGGGACAGCGCACGGATTGTCTAAATATCCCTACATCCGCGAGGCGAGACGCATCATCGGTCGTCCCGCTTACGGCTACGAAGACGGATTTGCCATTAACGAAATCGATTTTTCCTGGGCTGACTTCCGGGCTGAATATTACCAGAACTTACCGCCAGATCTTTATCAGGATTTGTGGCAGGCGCTAGCCGGTTTAGAGGCTATTGCTGTCATTGAACAGAAGCTTGCGCCAGAAGAGATTGAGCGGCGATCGCGATCGCACATCTATCCAGACTCCGTCGGCATTGCCCAATACGCTATCGACTTTCACCCCTGCATGACCGCTTCTCCGCCAGAAGCCCCTGGCAACACGGAGCGAGCGGGGGTGCGACAGGCTCACGGGCCGGATATGCCTGCCCGTGAGCCTGTCGCACCA
>JAAHIC010000494.1 GCA_010671965.1 Leptolyngbya sp. SIO4C5 | reverse complement strand
ATATCGTGAATGTGAACAATCACACCTTTATTGAGAGACGGCAGCAGTTCGAGATATTCAAAAAGAACATCACCCTGCGGGCGTATGATGTGTGACGAATCAATAAACAAGATATCATTTTCTTTTAGTTGAGAAAAGAATGACAACTCTACTTCTTCAACTCTTTTCCTGATTACAGACACTCCGGCTTCCTCAAGCCAAGGCATTTCATAAGGTTCAATACAACAATGATTGCATTTGTAATTTGGATCTTCCTCATGATTTTTGTTGATAGCCTTAACTGCCATTAGAGTAGAGTTTCCGCTACCCACCTCGAAAATTCTATTTGGTTTAATGGCGCGAATTATCTGATACCAATACTCAGCATCTCCTGACTCAAATGCGCCATTGTTTAAGTGAAATTCCAAGGCCCCTGGTTTCGTTTTTGGAAGGCTTAAGAGTTCCTGGGAAAATGTAAATGACCCAAGCATTTTCAACTGCCCTAGAATGTTCCAGTCTATTCCTTGCAAATTTCTGTCTTGAGCGAAATCTAGTCTTGGATTTCGATTGTCAAATTGTGGCTCGAAGTAATGATCGCGAATTGGGAATACACCTACATTCATCAATGCACCTTTGCAGAGCGGTAACCTCTGTACGCCGACTTTGCGAATGCTTTTCAATAGCCATGCGGCTGGATAAACGAGCGGCAGCAACATTATGTCCGCTACGGGTAAGGAAAGCAGTTTTTTAATCAAATTCTTCACTGGTTCTCCTGTGTGTGTCTTGGTACGCCTAACTATACATTCAATGCCAGGTCTGATGAACAATATCTCCGCCACCGGACTTACCCTGCATCTACACTTATGACTCAACCTCATCCGCCTCGTCTGCTAGATCAAGTACGGTAATTTATCTGACTCAAGCATTTCAGTTTAAAAACCAAAAAATATTAAATTTACCACATCCGAGATTTCATCCTCTTCCATAACAAGCGCCATCCAAAAGATATGAGGGTCGATAAAATTTGAGCGTACTTATCGCATTTAGCGACAAGCGACAGGTAGCTGCCTCGACCCAAACCATAGCAGCATTAAGTGCCCTATTGTTCTTCTGTAAACAGGTCTTGTAAGTCGAGCTGCCTTACATTGACGACATTGAACGAGCAAAGCGTACCGAACGTTTACTCGTCGTTTTTACCCAGCATGAAGTCAAATAAATCTTGGCCTACTTAGATGGTGTTCACCATCTGACTATCAGCTTGCTCTATGGCAGCGGTATGCACTTGATGGAATGCCTATGTTTACGGATAAAAGATGTTGATTACACATTTGCTAGAAAACGGTTATGACATCCGTACAGGACAGGAATTGCTAGGACTAAAGATGGCAAGACTACGATGATTTACTCACGTACTCAACCGAGGGGGACACGGCGTGAAAAGCCCTTTAGACGCATAGCTTCACACCACTGTTGACGCCGATCGCCCAATATTCTAAACTCACTCATTAAGCTGTGGCAGTCCAAATGTTACAGCCGTTCACACAGACTCAAAAACCTAGCGGCCCCTGAAGGTGCGACAACACCAACAGGAGCCTAAACCCCCCAAACTCACACGCAGTTCGGGCAGGTCTAGGGGCGATTTTACCCTTAGCCACCCTACTTTGCGCTGCAATTTTGTGGGGTGGCTATGTTTTTGGATTCTGGGGATAGGGAAAGGCGGGAGAAAAGTCAGAAGTTAGAAGGCAAAGGGCAGAAATTAAGCGGCGGGGTGATACAGGCTGAGCGCCTTTCACTTCATCGTTCTGCTTTCATCCTTCATCCTTCATTTTCCGCCTTCCCCTCCCAGACTCAAACTCACTCAAGGAGTAAAATTCCATGTTTCAAGAAAACCACGTCGGTGATCGCCCGTCCTGCGCGATCGCCCCGCCGGCTCATGAACCAGCTGACTCTGGCGATCAGGTACGCATCCTCATGTATGGCCCCTGGCCCTGCGTGCGGCTAGAGATTCACCGCCTGCACGTGCTGGGCTATGCCGAAGCGATCGCCTGGAGCAAACCGATGCCCACCGATCGCCCTGGTGAAGTAAAGGTCATCCTCACCAAGCGCTGCCGCCTCGACTAGGCAATTGCAATCGCTGTTTAACGGGAGCTGCCAGCATAGTTTGCTCGTAGCTCCATCCCATTTTTTCCCTAACCGTTTTGCCCAAGGGCAAGGGAGTGTGAGCATCTCTCTTACAATCGGCAACACCGGGTTTATCCCTTGATTCAAGCAATGCCTCAAGGTGTTGAGGAAAACCGACGCGGCTGGCACAGAAATAGTAGGCTGAGGCTGATCGCTATGGCTACTGCTACATGTCCGAATCTATTGATGAGCCACTAGAACCTCCCAGTCAACGACTTTGGCAACTGGCTAAGCTGTTTGCCAAACTGGGCACCATCGGCTTCGGCGGCCCCCAAGCTCATATTGCAATGGCTAACGATGAAGTGGTAGTGCGGCGTCATTGGCTGACGCCAGAGCAGTTTACCGAAGGGCTGGCCGTTTGCGAGATGCTGCCGGGGCCAGCCTCGACCCAAATGGGCATCTATATTGGCTATGTCCGGGCCGGACAGCTCGGCGCTCTGGTGGCTGGTTTCTGCTTTATTGCCCCCGCTTTTTTGATCGTGGTGGCTCTGGCTTGGGGTTACTTTCAGTTTCAGAGCGTGCCGCAGCTAGAAGCTATCTTTTTAGGAATTTCGCCCGTCGTTACCGCTATTATCTTGGCTTTTTGCTGGAAGCTGGGCAAGAAGTCAATCCGAGACTGGCGACGGGGCGCGATCGCGATCGCGGTTTTTCTAATCACCAGCTTCACCTCTCTCAGCGTTCTGATTCAGTTCATCATCGCCGGACTTTTGGGTATCTACTGGTTTCGTCCTAGCAGGGGAGCTGGCCAGTTCAAAGGCTGGCTGCTGCCGCCGCTGCCTTTACTATTAACCCCAACCCCGGCTGAGAGCCTAACCTTAGCCAGCTTTTGGGGCATAGAGCGGATTGGTGACTTCTTTCTGCCACTGACGTTGTTTTTTCTCAAGGTGGGCAGCTTTATCTTCGGCGGTGGCTTGGTCATTATTCCGCTGCTGGAGTTTGAGGTGGTCGAACAGCTCCACTGGCTCACCCGCACCGAGTTCATCAATGGCGTGGCAATTGGCCAGCTTTCCCCAGGCCCGGTGGTATTGACGGCAGCTTTCGTGGGGTATAAAGTGGCCGGAGTTTTAGGAGCGCTGACGGCAGCGATCGCCATTTTCACCCCCTCTTTTGCCTTCATTATGCTGGCGGCTCCCTTGCTGCTGCGCATTCGTCAGAACCAGTGGATCCGCGCTTTTCTACAGGGAGTGACGCCTGCGGTGCTGGGGGCGATCGCCGCTGCCGCCATTCCTTTAGCCCAGGCTGCCCTCGATCAGCCGACGCTGGCTTATGCCATAGTCGCTGCTCTGATCGGTATCGCTGCTGGCGTAGCTCTAATTCGCTATAAGGTACCCACCTGGCAGCTCGTTCCTTTAGGGGCTGTCCTCGGCCTGCTGGTTGTCAGCTTTGTTGGCTAACCCGTTAGATGGAACGACAGCAGGAAAGCCAATATTCTGAACCCCTTTGAGCGTCCGCCTAGCTTAATCATCACGGCTTATTGAATAGATTTTTACCGGACGTAGGAAGCGCCGTTGATATCAATTGTAGTGCCTGTGGCATGGGGGGCGAGGCCGGAGGCGAGGAAGGCCGCGACATTGGCAACGTCCTGGGGGGAGGCGATCGCCCCTAGCGGAATATTTTGGGTGAGGGTCTCTTCGCCGTATTTTTGAATGAAGTCTGCTGCCATTTCGGTGCGCACGAAGCCAGGGGCGATCGCGTAGGCCAGAATATGGTCACGGCCATAGCCACGGGCAATGCTGCGGGTGAGAGAAATCACGCCACCTTTAGACGCCGCATAGTGCATATATTCGGGATCATCGCCGCGAAAAGCGGCGCGGCTGGCAATGTTGATTAGGGTGCCGCCGCCCTGAGCTTGAAAATGACGAATTGCTTCCCGGCAGAGATCGGCTACGGCAATCAGATTCACCTGCAGCGTTTTTTGCCAGGCTTGGGACCAAATCGCAAAGTCGTCATCAACATCGGCGGCGGGAGCAACGCCAGCCGCAGGGGCGATGCCAGCATTATTTACCACGACATCAACTCGGCTCTGCCAGGCGATCGCGGCCTGCCAAAGAGCCACTGCCGCTCCTGTCTCAGCCAGGGGCTGAACGGACAGCTGATGCCATTAGC
>JAAHIC010000493.1 GCA_010671965.1 Leptolyngbya sp. SIO4C5 | reverse complement strand
CTCCCGCCATGCGTCCCCTCGCCCTCCCGACCCCCGCCCGCCTCGCCGTCGTTCTCGCTGCCGTGGTCCTCGTCGCCGCCTGCGAACCCGGTGCCGCCCCCGACGCCACCGGCCTGGACGATGTCCCGCCCACCGCCGCCCTTCCGCCCATCGAGACGCGCGCCGACTCCGTGGCCCTACGCGTCGTGGAGGCCTCGGGCGGCGCCGACGCGCTCGCGGCGATGCCGTACCTCCGCTTTAACTTCGGGGTCGAGCGGGACGGCGCGGCGAACGTCGCGCGCAAGCACCTCTGGAATCGCCAGACCGGCGACTACCGCGTCGAGTGGACGGCCGGCGCCGACTCCAACTACGTCGCCCTCTTCAACGCGAGCACGTTCACCACGGACACGCCCGAGGGCGGCGTCTACCTCAACGGCACGGCCGTCGCGGGCGAGGCGGCCAGCGAGGCGCTGCAGCGCGCCTACCGCGGCTACATCAACGACACGTACTGGCTGATGGCCCCCGTGAATGCTTCTAAAAATTCAATATCTTTATCCGTTCGCAGTTGCAGCTATTTGTAATTGACATCAGCATTTTCTCGACTTCGTTTCTACACTCCATTGCCAATCAGGATGAATGGTGCCCAAAAGTAGGGATGGTTGAGGCGACTGGCGACATTAGGGCTGAGGCGATCGCGCTGCTGCACAATAATAGTGGCTCGCTCAGCGCCATAGGCCGAAAAATCGCCTTCAATCAGGGCCGTCTGCGCCTGTTGCAAAGCGGCGGCTGTGGATAACCCTTGTTCTAAACCAGCGTAGAAAGCATTCATTAGCACCTGAGTGCCGCCATCGCTGACATACCAAAGCGAGGCGATCGCCGCTTCGGCTCCGGTGCGCTGAATCTGATAGCCAAAGCCCAGAATCTCTTCGCCATTGCCTAACCCGTTTGTGCTCACCGCTGTTTTGCAAGCGCTCAAAACCACCAGATCTACATTGGGCAAGCGCCACTCGTCTACATCACTGAGCGTCAGGCGATCGCCATCGCCAAAGAGAATGAATGAGTCGAGGGGACTGCCAGAGACAAATTCAGCGTGGGTAGCAAAGTGAATGACGCGGTAGTTATCCAGATAGGGTTCAACTGCCTCACGGTTGAAGGCTTGGCTCAGGAGGGCTGTGGTCTCGTCTACCGTTGCGGCGATGCCCTGCACCTCGGCCTGCGCAAAGGGTAGGCCACTGAAGGTGACGGTTTCATCTTCGACGGTCACAGACTGGTCTTCAGCCGGAAAAGCGCCCGCTAGAACACTGAGGTTAGTATCAGGAGTCGGCGAAAAGTTGGTGAGAGAGGCAGCAGTGATGTGATTGATGGTAAAACGCTGGACTAGCCACTGCTGGCCGTCGTGCAGGGCAGATAGGGGAATGTAACGAAGCTGACCGTCAGCGGCATAGAGAATGGTATCGGTCTGAGCCTCTGCTAGGGTGTCAGCCAGCGGCGCAATCAGCCACTCGTAAAGCTGCTGGGCATTGGGCTGGGGGTCGCGGGCGCGATTGGTGATGTCGCGGCGAAAGTCTGTGATCAGCCGGTTTAGCTCGACGCGATCGACGGCGACGGTTTCTCGCACCAGGCCAGAGGGGGTGACCAGGATGAGTTCAAGGCGGTTGTCTAGAATCAGCGGATAGAGCAGGGCGGCATTGCCCAGCTGCTGCAGGTTGTCTTGCAAAGCGGCAAGCTGCTGCGGATTAAGGTTTTGCCCTCTGGCATTACGGCGGAGCTGGTCTACCTGAGCCTGCACTTTAGGGCTTTGCATAAAGGCGTTGAGGTCGGTATCCGGGCTGTAGAGGTCAAGGATGGCTTGTTCAGCGGGCCAGTAGCTGAGGCCATCGGGTTCAGCGCTACGCTGCACATCGCGCAGGTAGTTTTCTAGCTCTTGCAGCTTTAGCAGGTCGAGAACTTCCTGGGCTTCGAGGATGCGGTCTTGTTGCAGCAGCAGTTCGGCCAGGAGGCGATAGCGATCGCTGACGGCATCGGCAAAGGACTGCTGTTCGTCGGTGGGCAGACCCTCTAGCTCGGCGCGGAGGGTTTCGGTGAGATTGATGGACTGCTTGAGGAAGACGATAGCGAGTTCGGGCTGGGCTTGCTGAGATAGAAGTTTACCTATATCGCTGAGAACTTGAGCCTGACTGAAGGGATCACCTAGTTCTTGATGAGTTGAGAGCGATCGCTGTAGAAGCGTCAGGGCCTCTTCGGTTTGGCCGCTGCCAGCGATGGCTAGTGCTAGGCCGTTGAGGGTAGTGGCTTCGAGTCCTTTGGCTCCAATGCGCTGCTGAATGTCGAGGGCGGCTTCAAAGGTGCGTTGAGCTTGGCGGTCTTCTCCTAGTTTTTCATAGAGAAAGCCAATGGCCTGTAGATTCTGACTTTCTCCAGCAACGCTGCCGATGTCCCGGTGGATGGCGAGGGCTTGCTGGTAGGCTTCTAGAGCCTGATCGAATTGACCTTGTTTTTCGTAAATAAGGCCAATAGAGTTGAGGGCGATCGCGGCTCCATTTCTGGCCCCAATTTCCTGATAGATGGCGAGCGATCGCTGCTGGTAGTCTAGGGCTTTGTCGTACTGGCCGAGCTGCGTGTAGGTGGTGCCTAGGGCATTGAGTGCATCGGCGGTGTTGTCGCGATCGCTAATTTCTTCAGCAATGCTAAGCGCTTGTTGTTGACTGGCAAGCGCTTCAGCATAATTGCCCTGCGCTCTTTGATAAATGCCAATATCGGCTAGTGCTTCACCTGCATCAGGATTGCTATCGGTTTCGTCATAAACCGCGAAAGCTTGTTGGGCAAAATTCTGAGCTTGATCATACTGCCCTCGCTCGAAATACAGTTTTCCAAGGTTACGAATCTTTCTAGCTTCGTTAACCCTCACTCCTAAACTGCGATCTAGCTCAATTGCTGATTCATAGTATTCCTCAGCCTCTTCGTAGTTTCCCTGAGCCTGATAAACAAAAGCAATACTGCTGAGAATATTGCTTTCGCGCGGTCGCAGTCCCATTTCTTGAACTGCAAGTAAAGCTTGTTCCTGATATTTCAAGCCCTCAGCATATTGACCTTGATCAATATAAACGTTGCCAATTTGAGCTAAGACCGAAGCAACTCCATCTTTACTATCCACGCGCTGATATATTTCAAGTGCTCTTTCATAATATTCCAACGCAGTATTATACTCACCCTGTCGCCAATATAAACCACCAATATTAGCAGTATATAAAGCTTTATCTAAAGGATTCTCTAGGTAAGTTTCAATAATATTAGTCGCTTGTTGATATAGCTGGATCGATTTTTGATATTGTCCTTGATTGTCGTAAAGAAAGGCAATATTGTTTAGCGTAGTAGCTTCAAGAGTCCAAGTAAGATCGGCACATCCTTTTTGAGAATTTTCTGTCAGCATCTGACTTAATTCTTGATGATATTCTGATAAGGCTGCGCTAATATTTTGTTCCTGTTCTTCAATAAAATTTGGATTATTTCTATGACTGCATAAATCGGCAACTTGGCGATAGGTTTGAGTTTCTTCTATACGGCTTCGAACTTCTCTTGATAGCTTAAGAGCTATGTCGAAGTTATTCCAAGCTTCATTGTAGCGTCCTTGAGCGACATAAACTGTGCCGAGGTTGTTGAGTATCACTAACTCCCGTAGTAGTTCACGCCTATCTCTGACTATGGTCAGCGCTTTTTCATTAGTCGCTATTGCTTCTGTATATCTGCCTAACTCTCGATAAATATTGGCTATACTGATCAGGCCTGTGAACCCATATTCAGGAAGCTCCATTTCACTCAGTTGCTGAAAGGTTGATAAAGCCTCGCTGTATTGACCTAACCTTTTATGCATCGCACCTATAACACCTAATACACTAGCTTTGGCTGAGAGGTCATTTATCTGCTGAGCAGCTTCTAATGACTTTTGATAGGTTTCCAAAGCTTCGCGATACATACCCTGAGCTTCGAAGATAGAGCCGATAGCAGAATATGTAACCCAAAGATCTTCAAATGCCGCTTTGTTTGATTCTGAATTTATTCCAGCGGAGTTGCTACTTATTTCAATTAATTGCTGATTATAGTATAAAGCTTTTTCTAGTGCTGCTAAAGCTTGATCATAGTTTTTGACTTCTTTATATTCATCACTTAATCCTCGATATGAGAGAATTAAATTTGAAATAAATATTATGGTTAAATCTTCATCGGGTAGATTTTGTGCTAGATCAAGTGCCTTTTTACCTGAGTCAATAGCTTCTTTATACTGCTCAGATCGGAC
>JAAHIC010000492.1 GCA_010671965.1 Leptolyngbya sp. SIO4C5 | reverse complement strand
GTTTTTGGAGTCTATACGGAGAGGCAGCTCTGACTTCTCTGGGCTATTTTTGGCAGGCGCTGTGGGCTTTTGTTTTAGGCTATATCATCAGCAGCATGATTCAGGTGTTTGTTACCCGCGATCGGATGCAAAAGGTCATGGGAGAAGCCGGACGCGGCAGCGTAGCGCTCGGTACTTTCTTTGGCTTTATTTCAAGTTCCTGCAGCTTTGCCGCTGATGATATAGCCTAAAACAAAAGCCCACAGCGCCTGCCAAAAATAGCCCAGAGAAGTCAGAGCTGCCTCTCCGTATAGACTCCAAAAACCGCCACCATCCATATTCTTTATTACCTCTTCGCTTCTCTATTGGGCTGGGAAAGTATCGCTTTAATCAGGGCAACCGATTGGGTCAATGCCGACTGACACCGTTTCAATCCCTCGCTTCGGTTGCTGCTTGAAGCCGCATCCAAATCGCGGTAGCAGCATATCTTTTGCGCTACACGGCTGTTTTCCCTGAGCGATATCCCAGATGTAGCCGCAAAACTGTGTCTCCTACACCCTTCTTAGGAATGAACCCATCTTTATGCCCTAGGCGTTGCAGAAGACATACTTGATGTCATGGGCACTACGGTCAGCGCTACGGTCAGCGCTTGGGAACGGGGAACCCAGATCCTGGTTTAACTTTTGCCCAAATTGAAAAGCTACTGGCAGCGTTTGAAGGTTCTATTCGATATTTAGTTTTTAGATTTGGTTGAAGCACCCATCAGCCCTGAAACAAAACGCAGCTTTCACGGCTGCATATTGCCTTTGATGCAGCTCATAGACAAGCTTGGGGCATTAAAACAACTATGACCTTGAGAATTCCGGAATTCTCAAATTCTCATAGGTTGTAACTTAACAACTGAGCGCTATCTCACAACCGATTAATCTGGCTTGTGATCTGGCTTGAACTAGAAGCCGCCTGAGCCTTCCTCTCTCGCGGCGATCGCCCCTGTGGCGGCGGCCAGTGAGATTTCCTAAAGACGCTGCTGCTGGATTTCGTTTAGGGCAGTGAGGGGCGCGGGTGGCTCCTTTAGGAGCGGGCTGGCAGGTTTTAGGTCCGGGCCAGTTGCCGCTGTCGTCGCTTGATCATCAGCAAGATCCAGCGTTTCCAAATGGCAAAGTCTGCCTCGTCTGGCTCCGTTTGCTGCCAGGCCGGACGAGCGGTAATGCGCTCAAACCAGGCGGCGATCGCAGGATAGGTCTGCCACTCAACGCCGAGCCGCTTCAATAGGGGAAACGTTGCTCCGGCGGTAATGTCTGCTAAAGACAGGCGATCGCCGCCAAAAAAGGTCGCTCCGCCGAGCTGCTGGTCAAGAAAGCTCAGCACCGTAGCCAGATGTTGGCTGAGGGGTTCATCAAAGCCGGAAGCTTCACTGGCTAAGACTAAAGCGGGTAGCTTTGTTGTCAGCTCATTGACCGTGACCATCTGTACCATACTCATGCGGGCGATCGCCCTTGGTTCTGAGGGGCTCAGCGATAGCGTTGGGTACTGAGCTTCTAAATAGGTCAAAATGGCCAAAGACTCCAAAATGCGCTGGCCGTCGTCTATCAGTACTGGTACGTGGTGAAAGGGACTAATTGCCAAAAAGTCGGCTTGGAACTGTTCCCCAGTGAGATTGACGATCACAGGTTCAAAGGGCAGAGCCTTTTCTAACAGCGCTAGCCAGACCCGGCGGGCAATGGGCGATAGGGGATGGTAATAAAACGTCAGCATGGCGGCTCCTGGTAAATAATGTAATCTTGCCGGTATTAAAACCGATCGGTCTTTTTTGAGTCAAAAGATTAGGCTTCTATCTTTGAGCGGTTTCAGAAAAGGCACCGTAAGCCGCGTTTTACCTAATCGACAAGCAATTTTCGCTGATGTTCTAACATGAGTTGCCTAAAGACAGTTCTCATCTCTACAGTAGCGATTCCTAGCAAGGGGTTTCCGGTGTGCAGACAGCGGCGATCGCCAGCGTTGTCAGGGCGCCAGAGGTTAGGTCAACTTGGTGTATGGCGTGATGGTTAGTGTCAGCAATATATAGATGATTAGTGGTAAGGGCGAGGCCGGAGGGTTCCGCTAGCTGGGCTGCCTGTTGGGGCCACTGGGTTGTGCAGGCTTGGGTTTGCGGGTTGAGGTGTTTGATTTTGTGATTGTAAGTATCGGCAATCCACAGCACTTCGCCGTCAGCGGCCACTCCCAGGCAGTGCTGCAGCCGCGCCGTAGAGCCAATGCCATCGCGATCGCCAAAGCCAAAGAGCTGGCCGCTGCCGCAGAGAGTGCGCACCGTCGGCGGCTCGGTCAGCGTGACCGCGCGGATGGAGCTAGTTTCGCTATCGGCTACGAAGAGGGTCTGACCGTTGGTTGTAAGGCCACTGGGCTGGGCAAAGGCCGCCTCGGCCACGCCGCCATCGACGCAAAATTCAGCCCCAGTGCCAATCAGGGTTTGACTAATGCTACGAGTTAGATCAATTTGCCAAATCTGATGCGCCCCAGTCATTGAGACATAGAGGCGATCGCCTACCTGAGCCAGATCCCAGGGGGAATTTAGCGGTACCTCTAGCGCCCTGCCGCCGTGGGGAAACAGGCAGGCATTCTGAACCCCCGTCCCGGCGACGGTAGCTACCTGCTGCTGGCTCAAGTCCACCCGTCGGACTAGATGATTGCCCGTATCGGCCACGTAGAGCTGCTGCCCAGAAGAGTCTAGGCTCATGCCCTGGGGCGATCGCCACTGGGCTGTGGCCCAAGCCCCATCCTGCATCCCGGCAATACCGCTGCCCACAATGGCTTTGATCTGCACTGCCAGCGTGGTAAGCAAAAGTCGATGGTGCCCCGTATCAGCAATGAAAAGTGTATCACTGGACTCATCGGCCAGCACGGCCAGCGGAAAAGCTAGGAGACTGTCTGGAACCGTCTGAGCGGCTGCACCGCTAGGACTAGCCGGGGTATGAGTCGGGGCCGCTGTCATCTGCTGAATTAGCGCCTCTAAAGCTGGCCGTTGTCCTTCGCCAGAACGGGTCGCTATCACGTAGCCCGCTGGATCAATCAGCACAAACGTCGGCCAGGCCCGCACCGCATACTGATCCCACAGCCAGCCATCGACATCGATCACAACTGGGTGGGTGATGCCATAGCGCTGTATTGCCTGTTGGACATTCTCTGGCTTTTGCTCGTGGTCAAACTTGGCGCTGTGAACGCCAATTATCGTCAGGTGGTCGGTGTAGCGACTGGCTAAGTAGTGCAGGTCGTCTAGGATGTGCAGACAGTTGATGCAGCTATAAGTCCAGAAGTCGAGCAGCACTACCCGGCCTCGCAGCGATCGCAGCGACCGGGGTGAACTATTGAGCCAGGGAGCCTGCTGCGGCAGCTCTGGAGCGCGAACCCGAGCCATAAATATCCGTGTTTATTTCAGCTTAGAGAATATCTCTCTGTGCAGAGAATATATTTGTTTCTAAATGTAAACATGTAAACAACAAGTAAATTTTAGAACTTTAAGGAGCTATTTATGACAAGTCAAACGATGAACAAAAACAATAGCGTGATTGCTAGTTTTAGCGATCGCCAGTCAGCTGTTGAAGCCAAGAGCACCATTACGGCAGCAGGCATTCCGAACGAGAAGATCGCGATTGACGACTACATCAAACCCCGCAGCCAGGTAGCGGCTATCGGTACGACGGCAGGCGGCGAAGCGGGTCTGTGGCTCGGACTGGGCTATGGCGGCGTTTTGGGCATTATTGCAGCGGCGGCTCTATCGTTTTTCAACGGTGGCACCCTAGACAACTCCCTTTTCAATCGGCTAGTGATTCTAGGCATTGCCGTCGCCGGTGGCGTTGTTGGCGGTATCTACGGCAAGCAGCTTTTCAATGCTCGCTCTCGCAAAGAGCAGCAGAAAGCCGATCCTACAATTCCTCGCCAGTTTCGCATTGTAATCAACGGTTCTCAAACCGAAATTGAGCAGGCCCAGCAAGCCCTGCAGTAATCCTCTAGATTCTGTGTTGGGGTGATGGACACCCGGAGTGAGATAGCACGCGGTTTAGTTTTAGCGAAGGTGCGTGCTATCTCAGCGACTATCGGCGCTTTACTCAAAAGTTTCTTATGCCCGATAGTCTTTCTCAGTTCGATGTTGCCGTTGCTGCTTAACAAGAGAGCTGCGATCGCAACAATCTTACTTTTCAACAGCCCAACGAAGATCACTTTAATGGCTACGTCGCTAGGTACGACATCAAACGGCGACGAATGCTGATTTGAACTGAGGTCGGTTGAAATATAGCAAAAAGGCGGACATCAGAGTGATGTCCGCCTTTTTGCA
>JAAHIC010000491.1 GCA_010671965.1 Leptolyngbya sp. SIO4C5 | reverse complement strand
AGGCAAACCTGCCTCAGTTCTACCAGTTCCGAGGGATCGAAAATACTGCGAGATAGGCGTCGTTCTAGTGGCATAGCAGCACCTCTCTATTCATCGATTTGCCAAAGTTCGCGGGTGTAGTCTTCGTCCAAGATGCGCTTGGGTCGGATGACTAAAATGACTCGGCCCAGCAAGCGCTCGGCGGGCGCTTCAGCAAACCACTGCAAATCCAGGCGATCGCCCGCTGCGACTGCAAAATAGCTGTCACTGCGCCAGTCTCGCTGCGCCCGGTCGATGACAACCAGCACTGTCTCCGCTGCCGTCTGGGCTGAGGCGCCGGGAAGCTGCTGCGACTGAGCCAGAATCCCGACGGGATCTTCCGCCTGCAAAATAACTTGCCAGCCGGGTACTGGAGCCCAAGCCCCTGTGCCCGAAAACTTCACCAAACCAAACGGGTCTTCTGCCAGGGTCACAGGCACCGCCTGAAAATCGGCTGTAGGCAAAGGCCACTCTCCGGCCACTGGAATTAGGCGGGGTAGTTCAGTTTCGGTTTCTAGCCGATAGATAGGCAGACTAGGAGCGGGCTGAGCTTTGACGACGGTGAAATCTAAGAGCAGCTTTTCAATCTGCTGGCGAGCACTGTCGCTGTGGGCAAAGCGTAAGCCCTGGGCAATCAGACGCGATCGCTTGGGTAAGTCAGCCTGCTGGCGGGCCAACCGCCAGTAGTGATAGGCCACCGCGTCACCGGGATGTGGGCTAAAACCTTCAGGGGGCTGCTTGGAGTAAGAATACTCTCGCAGCGCTTTGGCAATTTCCCTTACCTGATCTAGCTCTAAACCATGCTGCACAATTAGATCGGCAGCCTGAGCGCGATCGCTTTGAGATAAAATCCTGAGTTCGTAGAGCAGGTCGCTGCCGCGCTCCTGAAAATGCGATTGGGCCTGCCTGGAAGCCCCTGCCGCTAGCATCGAAGCATAGACCTGAGCCGCCACAATAATCTGATTTTGCTGAATCGGCTCAAACCCAGTTTCTTCAAATATTTTTTGCGGACTGAGTCCCGCCTTTTGCAGCGCTTGGCAGGCTTGGCCCCAAGCAAGCCAGTTGCCCTGCTTCCGACGGAGTTGCTGAATCAGAGCGGCCTGATCCACGTCGGCAGCTGTCGCCTGGGCATCAGAATTGTTAGGAGTCGAGGTCATACTAGCGCGGCCACATATCCTCAAAGGTCTGTCTGTCTGACTCTAGCGCGATTTACGGGCGATCGCGGCCCGACTCAAAATAAAGTTAAGTGAAAGCTTGACGGGATCCTGACTGACAAGCGATGATGGATAACGCAATTTGAGCCGTGTCAGGCATTTGCATCCTGGGGCTATAGCTCAGCTGGTAGAGCACCTCAATGGCATTGAGGGGGTCAGCGGTTCGAGTCCGCTTAGCTCCATTTGATTCTTGTTTTTACGCCCCTGCAAACTGGGTATTCTTTGTGGAAAGTTCATTCTGCGCTTTCCCAGGTGCCTCCAAGCTCTGTTTCTCCAGAGAGTCAAACCGGCAGCCAAAAGAACAAGCGATTTACGATTTTTTATTTATTTTTGTAAATCGATGTAGTGTAGCATTGCCTATGTTCCAGGAACGCTTGCTTTTGATAGATTGTGAAAATTCTGTTAGTAGAAAGTGACGGCCTCACCGCCAGTCTGCTTGCAGAAGCCTTAACGGCTCAGCAGTATACGGTCAGTATTCTAAGCACGGCTGAGCAAATTGACCTTGATTCCGTTTTAGCGCTTGACTATGATCTGATTCTCCTGACGCTGTTTATTGCGAACTTCAACGGTGTTGAATTTTGCCGGCAGCTGCGCCAGCGAGGCTATCAAAAATCAATCTTGCTAATCATTGGCAGCAGTTCTAGCTCAGAACTGACAGCCGGACTGGAGGCCGGAGCCGATGACTTTATTACTCAGCCCTACAGCCTGCCAGATTTAGTTACTCGCATCCAAGCGCTGTTGCGCCGCGATCGCCTCTTGACCGCCCCTCGGCCAAACGTGATCAGTCGCGGTAACTTTGTCCTCAATCTTGAAACGGCTACCTTGAGGTACGGGCAAGCAGCCATTTCGCTCACGCCCCAGGAAGCTAGTTTGATGACGCTTTTGCTCCAGAATCCTGAACGTGCCTTTAGCCGGACTCAGCTAGCTGAACGGCTCAGTTCGGCTGAAAATCAGCTCAGTCCCCGTGCCGTAGCCGAGCTAGTTCGCAAACTGCGCCGCAGGTTCAAACAGGCCGATCTAAACGTCGATCCGATTGAGACGGTTTATGGCTCTGGCTACCGGCTACATCTACCGGCGGCTCAGCTCCCGACTCCCTGGTCATCTGCCTCCAACAGACTGACCCCTTCCCCAGAACTCAACCAAGTCCTAGAACGGTTTCGCAGCTCGTTTCAGGAGCAGGTCAGCCGCTTAGAGCAGGTTTGTCAAAGCCTGCTGACAAGCGGCGCTCAGCCTCAAATTAAGCAGTCCGGAGAACAAGAAGCCCATAATTTAGCGGGGGGACTCGGCATCTTTGGTTACTCAACGGCCTCAGATATTGCCCGCGAAATTGAGCGGATTTTAGGGGATCCTAACCGCTCTAGCAAAGCCCTGATTCAAGACCTAGCGGCGCAGCTCACCGCCCTCAAGCAAGCCCTCACCTATCCCCCCGCCCTGACTTCGCCAACCCCCCTATCGACTGACCCAGTACCCTCAGTTCTGGTTATTGATGACGATATTGCCCTGACCGAAATGCTGAGGCAAGATGCGATCGCTTGGGGGTTTAATCTGATCGTGGCCCATGATCTCAGCAGCGCCCGCCAGCAGATTATGCAGTCTGCGCCAGATGTGATTCTGCTTGACTTGCTTTTTCCCGATACCGATGAAAATGGCCTAGCGCTACTGCGAGAGCTACAGGAACAATTTGCCGAAATTCCCGTCCTTACCATGACTATTCGCAATCGCTTAGTCGATCGGGTGACAACAGCAAAGTTAGGCAGTCGGGGCTTTCTAGCTAAGCCCATTCCCTCGGCTCAGATTTTTGAAGAGGTAATGAAAGTCCTCTTCCAGCGACAGGTAAACAGCAGTAAGGTGATTATTGTCGATGCCGACGCCACGTTACTCAGTCACATGAGTATCTTCTTGAGTAGCCACAATTTTCAGGTAGTGGCTATCCAGAATCCCAACGATTTTTGGCACGTGCTTACCGCTATTGCTCCCGACTTGCTGATTCTCAATGCTCAAATGCCGACCTTTAGCGGCTTAGATTTGTGTCAGGTGGTGCGACAAGATCCGCATTGGGGCGACCTGCCCATCGTTCTGATTACGCCAAATGATAGCCAGGCAGCCACTGAGGCGGCCTTTGAGGCCGGAGCCGACGATTTTGTCAGCCAGCCAGTTAATCCCTCTGATCTGCTGCGTCGTACAGTAGGCCGCGTGGAGCGGGCCCGACTGCAAAAACAGATCAAGCGGCATAAGCAGCAGGAGCAGCAGGCACTCTACCACCTCGCCACAATCGATACGCTCACCCAAATTGCCAATCGCCGCCGCCTGAACGAGTATCTAAATCACGAGTGGCAAAGAATGCGGCGCGAGCAGGAAAATCTGGCGCTGATTCTCTGCGATATTGACTACTTTAAAAACTACAACGATTACTACGGCCATCCAGCCGGAGATGTTTGCCTGCAGCAGATTGCGCAAACCATTCATACGTTGATTAACCGTCCGGCTGATTTGGTAGCACGCTACGGCGGGGAAGAATTCTGTATTGTCTTACCCAAAACGCCTCTAAATGGAGCTATTCACGTAGTCAACCAAATTCAGCAGGCGATCGCTCAGCTACAGATTGCCCATGAACCGTCCCCGATCAGCGACTTTGTGACCCTCAGCTTTGGCATTACGCTGCTAGCGCCGACAACGGCTGAAAGTTCAGTTAGTCAGCTAATTGCAGCGGCTGATCAGGCCCTTTATGAAGCGAAGGCTCAGGGCCGCAATACTTTCTGCACGGTTTTGCCATAGAGCCTATGTGTTGTCACGGTTAGCCCTGCATGAGAAGTCTGTTTGCAGTTTGCCACACTGTCTTAATCTCGCTGCGTTCCGCTTTAGCGGAATTTTTGGAACGCTGGCTGAGCGATCGCCCCAATAAATATATTTTGGCCTGGGGCGCACTTGTCATTCTACAGATGAGCCTGATTGCAGGCACAATCGGCTACTTGTCTAGCCATCATGGGCTGACAACTCAAGGATTGAGCTGGCTTAGTTTTAGTCTAGCCGGACTGATGAGCCTACTGGTATTGGGCCAGTAGGCTCATCAGTCCGGCTAGA
>JAAHIC010000490.1 GCA_010671965.1 Leptolyngbya sp. SIO4C5 | reverse complement strand
CTGCGGTTTGGCTCATTTTTGCACCTCCTTTCTTTCAGGTGCCGACAGCTCTTGATGGTTTATATGAGCGCTTTATTTCAGTTATTTTATTAGGCTGGACAATCGCCACTAGCTGGCTTATTTTTCGTCAAGGCTCAAGCCTCTCAAGCTCCAAAACTAATTAAATTAGGCGCTGTTTGCCCAACAAAATCAGCGATCGCTCTCGTGCCTGCCAGCGATTTTTTCAAAGCAAAGCAGTATTACAAAGCCTGCACTGTAGGCAATAAAGTCTTCCCAGCTAAAGCTGGTGCCAATAACTGTTTTGGCAAGCGAAGAAGATCCTAAACCTAAAACTTCTACAATCTTGAAGTATTGCAGAATCTCAACTAGAAATGAAAATACTAGAACGCCGATTGCGGTAGTTAAAGTTGAAAATTTGAAGAATGTTTTTATAAACGCATAGATCAAAATAACCACTAAAACATCGCCAATATAGAAGCGAATAAAACTGTCGCGAACAAAGAGCGCAATGTACAGCTCGATTAAAAATAAAACAATTGTCCAGAAAAAATAGTAGGGTTTAAACCTCATTGGGATAATCTCATAGCGCTAAAACAGATTCAGTACGTCTACGTCCACGGCAAAGCTGACGTGGTTAGGGCAGTGCTGCCGCAGCGAAGTGATATCGGGCAGCTCCACCTGTAGAGCCACCTTCAGCAAAATCTGCCAGCGATAGCGCTGGGCTACCCGTAAGATGGGGGCTGGCGCTGGCCCTAGAATTTCGTAGTCTGCGCTTTTAGTCAGCGTGGCTAAACAGTCCTGCTCCAGCGCGATCGCCACTTTCTCGGCTGTCTTTTGCACCGCGATCGCATCTAAGCTACTCAGCCGCAGCAGCACTAAGCGGCCATAGGGCGGATAGCCCAACGCCTGTCGCTGCTCCAATTCCACCGCCGCAAAAGCTTCATAGTCCTGCTTTTGAATTGTTTCAATGGTGGGCTGCTCCGGTGTATAGGTTTGGACAATCACCCGCCCTGGCTGGTCGCCCCGTCCGGCTCGTCCGGCTACCTGAGTAATGGTCTGATAGGCCCGCTCCGCTGACCAATAATCGCTCATATACAGCAGCCCGTCCGCTGCCATCACGCCCACCAGCGTCACCTGAGGTAGGTCAATGCCTTTGGTGAGCATCTGCGTGCCCACCAGCAAGTCCGCCTCTTTCTGAGCAAAGCGAGTCAGCAACGCCCGGTGAGATCCCTTATTGCGCGTGGTGTCGCTATCAAAGCGAATACAGCGCAAGTCCGGTAGGTGCTTAGTTAGCTCACTCACGACCCGCTGCGTACCGCTGCCGAAACGCTTGAGGTAAGGCGACTCACAAGCAGGGCAGCTAGGGGGATGAGCCTGACCATAGCCGCAGTAGTGGCACTTTAGCGTTGGTCTGGCCTGGGCATGGGGCTGGTGGTAGGAGAGCGAGACATCACAGCGGGGACACTCAATTACGTAGCCACAGCTCCGACAAGAGACAAAGCTGCTGTGCCCCCGCCGATGGATAAACAAAATGCCCTGATTTCCCGCTTCCCGCATTTCTGTCAGCGATCGCTGCAGCGTCCGGCTAAAAATAGAGCGGTTCCCTGCCTTCAGCTCCTGCCGCATATCCACTACTTCAATTGGCGGTGCAGGGCGAGCGTGGATGCGGTGGGGGAGAGGAAGGTAAAGGGAGTGGGGAGTGGGGAGTGGAGGGGGCGTGGGGAGCGGTAGAGCGTCAGCCTTTTGCCAATTTTTTTCAACTGGCTTTACTTCTCTATCTCCCCCTTCTCCTCCTTGCGTTTCCGCGTCTCTGTTCCCTTCGACTAACACCCAGCTCTCTAGGGATGGCGTCGCCGATCCCAATACCAGCGGGCACCCTTCCAGTTCTGCTCGCCAGCGGGCCACGGTGCGGGCATGATAGCAGGGCATGGGCTGGTCTTGTTTGAAGCTGCTGTCGTGTTCTTCGTCGAGGACAATCAGGCCGAGTTTGGGCAATGGCGCAAAGATAGCGGAGCGAGTGCCGATGATGACTTGGGGCTGGCCGCTAAGCATTTGCCGCCAGGTATCGTAGCGTTCGCCGTCAGAGAGGGCGCTGTGGTAGACGCAGACCTGGTCGCCGAAGCGAGCCTGAAAGCGATCGGTGAGCTGAGGCGTGAGGCCAATTTCAGGGACGAGGACGAGGACAGAGTAGCCTGCCTGCAGGCGCGGGGCGATCGCTTGCAGATAAACTTCTGTCTTGCCAGAGCCAGTGACGCCGTGCAGAAGCACAGGGGCAAAGCTCGTAAGCGGGTTGATGGCGTCAAGGGCGGTCTGCTGGTCAGGAGTGAGGGCTTTGGGGCGATCGCGATCGCCTCGACTGCTGTGGGTAGTTCTAAGAACTTCGCGCGGTTCAATCACCAGGCAGCCTTTTGCCGCCAAGGTTTTGAGCGTGGTTGAGGTCGTCCGGCAAAGCTGGAGGGCTTCGCTGAGCCAGCAGTCACCCCCCTGTCTTTGCAACACCGTCAAAATCTCCTGCTGCCGTCGGGTCAGGCTTTCAACGCTGCCGGGATGAGCAATCACGCTCACGGCTTGCTGCTCTTTGGGGCGGGGTGGCTGCGGCGTGGCCAGATAGCTTTCGACCCAGCCCTGCTGCAAAAGCTGCCGCAGGTCGCGGTAGGCGCTGCGGCTTTGCCGCTGCAAATACTGCCAAGAGTAGTCTCTATTGGGAGACTGCTTTAAGCGCAAAAGCAGGGCTTGAGCTGAGTCGGGAAGCTGAGTGAACAGCGATTGCGGTGGGTCAACAACAAGGCGAATCCGCCGTTTAGACTTGGCTAAAAGTCCCGGTGGCAGAGCCGTGCGGATCACCTGAATCAGTGGGGTCTGATAGTAGTGCGCTAGCCGCTCTAGTAGCTGCCAGTAGCGAGGGGTGAAAAAGGCGGCGCTCACCAGCGTATCGACCTGACGAATCTGGTCAGCCTCAAGCTGGGGCGGCTGGGTCAATAACCGCACCGCGATCGCCCCCAACTGCTGCGAGCCAAACGGAACGCTGAGAATATCCCCCGGCTGGACTGCTAAATGCGCTGCCAGCTCGTAGGTGTAGAGTCCCTGTGCTCCCGGACAATCGACTAAAACTTCGACCCAGGTTTTTGGTCGGGCTGTGACGATAGGAAAACCTCCTGAGACGCGCTAAGATGACACTTCTAGTTTAGGTCGTTTGTACTACTCTCTTGAGGGCCAACGGCGGATAGTGCCTGTCTTTGAGCTTTTGTCTCAGAATAAGAAGAAGTAGCAAGTGATCAATATTAATAAACTATGCGACTACTACACACCATGTTGCGGGTCAAAGATTTAGAAGCGTCTCTGCGCTTCTACTGTGACGTTCTAGGCATGAAGCTATTGCGCCAGAAAGACTATCCGGGCGGCGAGTTTACCCTAGCCTTTGTCGGCTACGGCGAAGAAGCTGACCATACTGTGCTAGAGCTGACCTACAACTGGGGCCGCGAACAGTATGAGCTAGGCGATGCCTACGGTCACATTGCGCTAGGCGTAGACGACATCTATGGCACCTGTGAGGCAATTCGGACGAAAGGGGGCAAAGTTGTCCGCGAACCTGGCCCGATGAAGCATGGCTCTACCGTGATTGCCTTTGTGGAAGATCCTAATGGTTATAAAGTAGAGCTAATTCAGCAGGGGACTCAGGGGTCAGCGAGTCATAAGTCAGCCGCCACTGCGCAGGCAGCCGGTTAGCTTTTCCAAAAAATTGCTAAAAGATTTGAGAAGTCTTGGCGATCGCGTTCTCCATAGACTTCTCAAATGCGCTTATAGCCGCTAGCGTTGAATAGCCCGCTCTTTTGTCGAGGGGCTGAATTGATATACTAGAAGCCCCTGGCTTTTACAAAACTTAACTGCACTTTATCCGTTTTTTCGTTCGTTAAACCTCTCCCCTAAACCATGCAGCCAACCGATCCCGATAAATTTACAGACAAAGCATGGGAAGCAATTGTTGAAGCTCAAAATGTTGCCCGCCGTTTCAAACAGCAGTATTTAGAATCCGAGCATGTCACGGTGGCGCTGCTGGAGCAAGAAGGTCTAGCCCATTCGATTCTCAAGCGGTTAGAACTCGACCCGGAGGTGATGCTGCGAGAACTGACGGTGTTTGCCCAGCGGCAGGCGAGGGTACGTTCGACCGGAGACAGCAATCTCTATCTGGGACATAGCAGTCTGCCCGGGCGTCACCCGCGTCGCCTCGGCAATCAGCGAGGCCCGGGAAACCTCGCCGGCATCCTGAGCGCACGCAAAAGAACTTCCGATCGCGAGCAACGCGACGAGACCTCCGGCGATCGGCG
>JAAHIC010000049.1 GCA_010671965.1 Leptolyngbya sp. SIO4C5 | reverse complement strand
TCAGGTGTACCGATCACGATGGCAGTACCGCCTTCAAACCCATCTCGGTTGCGACCGGGCAGTCTCGGTAAAGCGTTGAGATCTTCAAAAGATAGCTCTGCCGTAGGCGAATTAATGGGAGTTCCTTCAGGAACCTTAATCGTGATATTCATCACCCTCAGTTCTCGCTGATTGACTCGCACATTCTGCAAAGGGCCTTCTATTTCACTGATTACAGGCTCTACCTGAGCTGAAGCAGGGATCAGTCCTACTGTAATAGCAGAGATTAGAGCAGTCCCTAAAGCTGTTTTGATGATGTTCATTGTGTTTCCTCAATTGAAACGTGAAGCGTTACCGTTCAAGACTCTGGAGTAAAAGTTTGAAAGCTAGCGGTGGGGAATTGATCTCCGATAGATTCCGAGATCAATTCCCACTTGGGTTCAAGCAACAGAACTCTATAGCTTTTTGACTCAGCGCTACTGACAGATATAGCCACCGGGTAGCGCAACGTAGGTAGTGCCGGCTGGGCAGTTGGCATCTTGCGGACTGATGCCGCCGCCTAGCGGCGAAGGATCTACCGTTGGTTCAATAGTGGCTGATGTCCGCACCGGAATGGGCTGATTGAGGAAGTTGGGACTGCCTGTCCAACCGTTCTTGCCCACTGCTGGCAGCACGACCTTGCGATCTTCAGCCTGACCGTCGCCATCGTTATCTTTGACGGCACTTTCATTCCCCCGCTGACCATTAGGCAAGGGCAGTTCTGGGTGATCAAATGGAGCACGATCGTATATCACCCGTTCGTCTGTGAGAGCTTCCATGAAGGCCACCAGATCCTTCTTCTCGCGATTGGTAAGCCCTAAGCGCTCAATGTCAGGATCGCGATCGCGGTTGTTTCTGAAGTCACCGCCGCGGTTGTAGAAATCAACTACCTGCTCTAGAGTAAGCTGCCCGCCATTATGGAAGTAAGGGGCGGTAAGAGCAATGTTACGCAGACCCGGCGTTTTGAAAGCACCATTGACAGCGGTGCGCTCATTGGGCCGCAGCCGCCTAGTGGGAGCTGGATCTTCACCTGGTACAACCGGGAAAGGCCGTCCTTGCTGCTGCTCCAGCTCAGTCATTGACAAAGGATTACCAAAGGGATCTTTGCCCCCCACCCCTAGGTCTTCCGTCGTCGGACGCACCCCAATGTTGTAGAAACCGTTGTCATAGACCGCAACGCGATCGTTAGCCATCACCATCCGCTCTAAAGGCTGGTTCTTGACATTGGCGACAGAGGCTTTAGTCAGTTCTGGTCCGGCATGGCAGCTAATGCACTTACCCTTGGTTTCAAACACTTCCATACCGCGAATCTCGCTGCGGGTGAGGGCGCTGCTGTCGCCGGCAAGATAGCGATCGACAGGGGTGTCATCCGAAATCAGCGTCGCTTCGTAGGCTTGTACGGCCAAGCCAAAGAAGAGTGAGAAGTTGAACTCCATTTGAGAGAATTCATTGGGGGCGGCCTGATTGAGCGGCTTACCGTCTACGAAAGTGATATCGCCTTCATCATTCAAGGCCACTAATGTGTCACTGTTCCACCACTTGTTACGGAAAGCATCCCGGATGAGACGGCGATAGTTGACGTTTAGGCCATTTTTAAGCTCCCTGCTGATAGGCCCCAACACGCTATCATCAGAGGCTACAGCTTGCTTCGCCAGAGGTCGCAGACTGAGCATTCGAGTGGCGGCTTTGGCGCGGCGCTTACGAGCACGGCGGCCAATATCAGAAAAGGTGCGGCCTTCGGCAGACATTTCAAAAGCGCTGATTGGCGGACCAACGGCCTGAGAAGCCAAGGAAGAATTGTTGAGGCTAATCTGAGTTGGTTCCAGCTCTCCTTCACGCGATCGCTTCAGCACGACTGCACTAGAATCGCGCTTACCAAAGGGATTTACGCCGTTGAAATTCTCTTGAGCGCGGCCATCCCAAAAGTTACGGAAATTGAAAACTGCATTAATCACGCTTGGCGTGTTGCGCGGCTCAACCTTGCGCACATTGATGCCATGAATGTTAAACACCTCATCCGGTTCGGGGGTAGACTCTCCCGTCTGCTGATCAAAGATGCTGTTGTGTACCCCTTGCGAAGAGGCGACATCATTGGTATCTGCTAGGACTGTAGAACCGCGTCGATTGGGGTTAGATAGCTTATGGAAAGGAAAGTCACGGGGTTTGAGCTGATAGTTCAGCCCGCCGAGCTGAACTGTCGTATCAGGATTTTCAACAAATTCCCCGTCTTCCCTAGTTTCATCTGTACGAGCCACCTGGAGCAGTCCTGGACTGAGCTGATTACGGGAACGGTTGTCAGCTCCGGCATGAAAGTGGCAGCTAGCGCAGGAAGTTTTGCCATCTGAACCAATTTGGATATCCCAGAATAAGGCTTTTCCTAGCCTCACTAGGGCCTCTTCGTTCTTCACAAAATTCCTGAGGTTACTGGGTTTGGGAACAGCTGCGTGGTTAAGTGGCTGTAGAGAATCGGTTTCTATCTGGGCTGAAGCCACTTGTCCAGCAGCAATTACAGCAACAATGAGCATTGCGACAGATAGAGTTCGCTGAATCCGAAACCGTCGCCTTAGCAAATTCTTAAAGGCTACAAACGAGGGTGTTCCCAGTCCCCCAAATTTGGGAACTAATTTTTGAAAGAAGCGTCTAGAAGGAGTAGTCGCCCATAAGATCCCTATCGCTAGAGGGATGCCCGCTGACGCTACGAGAATATAATTAGGCATGAGATTGAGTTACTGACTCAATATGAGGCAGCATCTTAACGACAGTTGAGCTAGCAGAAGGTTCAGTCAAAGAAGGATGTTTGGCAGGCTTTTCCCCAAAAGCCAACCAACTCAGTCCATAAATGTGTGAGCTACAAATTCAAAGGCTGAAGCTTTCAGATTTGACTTTGTAGAGGCTTAGCAGGTTTCCCCAAACTTGCTAAGCCCTTTCAATATCTGAAACTGCTTCATTTTGAAGTGACTAATTTCAAGCAGTTTGCTAAAAACCTCCAAGTCTTGTTGTTTTTCCAAGTCGGATTTAATCCTATCCGAATACGGTTGAATCTGAAAAGCTCTAAGGAGAGCTGATTGCGATTCCTGAAAAGGTGTTTGATACTGCGACGATCAATTCCTGAAGTCTGTAAGTATCTCAGTGATTACCGTATGGATAAGTATAAGCTTCCATAATCGGATAATCTTGCTTGCTTAATATTTTTTTTAATCTGTGTTCTCTAATACAGCTAAAGCCTTGATATTGCAGGCTTTAAAGAGTCGTGAACCATATAGTTGCACCCTTTTTTGTGAAGCTAAAATGAACGCTGGTTAAAGATATTGTGAAGCGTTTTTGCAATATAAAGATTAAGTCAAGATTGCCTGACTTAAACTTGCTAGCTGAATCTTGGAATCGTGCTTACCGCCAGAGGCGATCGCTAGCGTTATCATCTGCGACTCAATCAGACGGCTTGCACCTGCTGTAGCCCCAGTACCTGGATTGACGGCATAGGCAGGGAAGCAGGCAGCGCTCAGGCTCAGGCGCAAAGCATTTCCGGCAGGGATACAAAAGCAGGTGGGCTGAAGAACTAGCCTGCATGTTTGCGGCAGGGTCAAGTTCGTTTCAGCCGACTCAAAGCGGCCATAGCCCTGAGTCAGGTTATAAACCTGTCCTAAAGTATCTACCTCAGACAAAATGACGCAAAGATCAAAGCTGGGAGCATCCGCGGCGCAGTGAATCTCGGCCACGACCTCGCCAACAACGTGCAGGTCTGAATTTAGAGTCGGCGTGGTGTAAGTCAGAACATCGCTGCGGTTATCTATCAGCGATCGCTCAAAAGAGCCAGCCGGAATGCCAGCATGACCGCCCAGAGAAGGCACCGGACGCCAAGGATCATGCACGATTGCATCTGTGACTGACTCAGTCAGGCTATTACTCTCAACTAGCTGCCCATCATCCTCACGCATTCCGGCCAAACCACTGCTGCTGAGGTAAAAAGTCGCTTCTTTACCTCCAGGCCAAGCGGCAAACTGACGCCACCGATTTGTTCCCATTTCAAATAGACAAACGGGTGCCTCCGCCAGCAGCCCAGTCTCTTCACCCTTTAAAAAGTGATTAAACCAGCGAATTTGCAGACGATCGATAGGACTAGCGGCAGCGGGGCCAAAGTCGCGATCGCCCGCGATGCGCCCCCAGGGAATATGTCCCCAAGGGCCAACCCAAAAGTGCTGAGGCGCTCTGCCCTGCATCGCCTGAAACAGACGCACATCTCCCCGCAAATAGGGGTCAAACCAGCCGCCTACGTGCAGCATAGGCAGTTTAACCGCTGCAAGCTGGGGCTTCAGTCCTGCCCAGTAGGCATCGGGCTGGGGGTGATCTAGCCAGTCGTGGAAAAAGGAGTCTGGGGCCAGCTCTGAGAGGATTTGCGGTCGGGTAGGCAGCGTCTCGTTCAGGGGTAAGTTGCGAGCGGCGGCATACAGCTTTTGGTAAGCTGCTGCTTCACCGCGCAGCCGCGCCGTTTCTGCCGCTAGCTGCAGCGCCCAGCCCAACCCTGCTTGTAAGCACAGCGCTCCATTTTCGTAGGCCCAGTCGGCATAGAGGTCGTAGCCCACCATTGCCGGAGCGATCGCTTTGAGTGCAGGCGGCTTGGCCGCAGCCGCGTAGAGCTGGGTCATGCCCTGGTAGGAAAAGCCATACATACCCACCTGTCCGGTGCTGCCGGGAAGCTGCGCCGCCCAGTTTATCGTGTCTTCCCCGTCGGCCACTTCAGTCGCAAACAGGCGAAACTTGCCCTCTGAAGTGCCGCGTCCGCGCACGTCCTGAATCACCACAATGTAACCCTGAGCGGCGTACCAGATGGGATGGGCATAGACCACGGTAGAGGCGATCGCCCGTCCGTAGGGCTGTCGCATCAGCAAGACGGGAAACTCGCCCTCTGTGGCAGGTCTATAAACATCGGCGTCTAAGCGAATGCGATCGCGGGTGGTCATCGACACCGTTTCTTTTTGTACTGGCAGCATGGGCGGCTCACAACGAAATCTAGCAAAATGCTACAGCAGCACGGGTCACGGTTGACCCCAGAGCTTTTACCGCCTATGCTCTTTCATTAAGCTGTCGTACATGGCAGCCCACTTTCGCAGAACTCGAAAACCTTAGCGGTGCCTGCAGGTGTTCACACCACCCACAGACACCTCATCCCCAAACTGTACAGGCAGTCTGGAGACTTTGCTTAGGGTAAGTCATTTACTGCCGCACAACTTCACCGCTAAGCAGTTGGGAGCTTTTAGGAAGTGCTCTCAGACTTATCCATCACTCTTCGGATGCTTCCTGTTTCCAGCAGCGTGAACTTTAGTAGTGAAAATAAGCAATTCTAAAAACAAAAGCTAGACTGGGGACAATAAGCTTTTACTTCAACTCGGGAGGTGACGTTGTATGACTGAGTCGGTAAAAATTTCCATCAACTCCACCCTCCGGGCAAGGTCAGAGCGCGGCGTCTCTCCAGCTTTTAGCTAGACCCCTCTGTAAACCTTGCTCCACATAAGGTTTAACTGAGGAAAATTTTCCAATGACATTGCAACAATTTGGTTGGTGCGATCGCTTAGCGCAGGTGTTTAGCGCGATCGCCCCCCCAGGCTTTGCTGCTGGCAGAGTTCTAGTTGAGCAGCGACAGCGCTACCAGCTCGTCACTGTTCAGGGTGAAATCGCCGCTGTCGTGAGCGGTAAATTTCGTCATCAGGCGGCTCAGCTCCAGGATTTTCCTGCCGTAGGTGACTGGGTCGTGATTCAGCCTGACACGACACCCGCCATTATCCACAACCTCCTGCCCCGTCAAAGTCAGGTTGTGCGCAAAGTGGCAGGCAGCAAAACTGAAGCTCAGGTCGTTGCTGCCAATATTGATACCGTATTTATCGTCTCTGGCCTAGACGATGACTTCAACTTGCGCCGGATTGAACGCTACCTCACGCTCACCTGGGAGAGCGGCACCAGTCCAGTGATTCTGCTCAACAAAGCTGATGTCTGCGATCGCCTGGACAAAAAGCTAGCGGCAGTCGAGGCGATTGCCTTTGGCGTACCCGTCATCTATCTGAGTGCCCTGAAAAATCAGGGGATAGAGTCCCTGAATCCCTTTTTGCAACCCGGCAAAACCGTGGCGCTGATTGGCTCCTCCGGTGTCGGCAAATCTACCTTGACCAATCAGCTTTTAGGCCATGCGGCCCAACCCACTCAGGCCGTCCGGGCCGATGACAGTCGCGGTCGTCATACCACCAGCCACCGCCAACTTTGGCAGTTACCGACGGGGGCACTGCTGATTGATACCCCCGGCCTGCGAGAAATTCAACTTTGGGCTTCAGAAGATAGCGTCCAGGAAACCTTTGCTGACATTGAAGCGATCGCCGCTAACTGTCACTTTCGCGACTGCCAACATCAGCAAGAACCAGGCTGTGCTGTACAGCAGGCTCTAACGACCGGAGATCTGAGCGCTCATCGCTTAGCCAGCTACCAGAAGCTGCAGCGCGAACAAGCCTACCTGGCTCGACGACAAGATCAGCAGATTCAGCACAACTCCAAAGCCCGCTGGAAACAGATAAACAAGGCGATGCGGCAGCATCACAAGCGCCAATAGCCGAAGAGGCCAGGATAGACAAATGGCTGTGTCTATTCTGGCCTCACAAAATGAACTAAGTTAGAGGCCTGCTGGATAAGCACGCCTGTCTGACTAAACGCTGCCGAAAGAAGGCATCGAAGCCGACTGAGAAACATCGAAGCTGGGCAAATCCAAGCGCTGGCTGCGGCGGGTACGCACCGCTAGCCGATAGCTGACGCTTTGCAGCTCTGCCTGGAGCTGGCGGTTTTCCTGCTGCACTTTGGCGACTTTTTCTTTAACCAACTGCATCCGATCGGCAAACTTTTGGCGGTAAACCTTAGGCAGCTCTTGCACGACCTGCTCCAGCATCCGTGAGCGATCGGTTAGTTCCTGCACGGTTTGACGAAGCTGGTAGATTTCGCTATCGCGATCTTCGATTTGACCTTGATAAAAAGCAACCTGCTGCTCTACACCCTGAAGCTGTTCCCGCAATGCCCGTACTTCTGCCTGGTGCTGCTCTGACATTTCAGCGCTAGGCATGAAGTTAGCATTGCCTTTAACCAGCCGAAATAGTTCTTGAGAGAGCTGTTGAACGAGCTGATCGCGCATTTGCAGCTCAGCCTGCAGCTGGGCAATTTCTTGCTGGTTCTCGGAGAGATTGAGATGAGCAAACTGAGTCACAGGGCAACTCCATTTTTTGGAACTATCATAAAGGTAACTTTATCAATTAGCCAACTTTATTACTTAAGTCGCTATCCTAGCCCCATTAAAGGCTAGTTATTCATGACCTGGCTTCTATATGTAATGGCTAGCTGAGATTATAGAAATGGTACTTTAGAAAACTTATTCTTTGGCTAGCCGCCAGCCGCACTCGCCGCTGAGCGGCTGGCGACGAATACGCCGTTACTCTTCGACCGCTTCGGCTAGTTCTTCCTCATCCACCGGAATGTCCTGCTTTACGGTGAGATAGCGAATCACTTCTTCGCTCAGACGCATAGCCCGCTCTAGGGGAGCAATGATGTTGCCAGGCCCCTGGTAGTTCATCTGAATGTAAATGCCTTCACGATGATCTTGAATTTCATAGGCCAGCCGTCGCTTGCCGCGATGCTGGGTTTCTAAAATTTCAGCTCCTTGCTCTTGAGCAATTGACTGATATTTGTGAATTTCCTGATCGATGGCCTCGTCATTGAGGTCAGGACGCAGGATATACATGGTTTCATACATATAGCTCATCGCTAAAGCTCCTTATGGACAAAAATGGCCTTTTCATGTGACAAGGATTGACAGAGCTAAAAAAAGCGGCGATCGCCGCTGTCTCTAAACCTTGGTGTGAAAGGCAAGGCTTTACAATCATAGCAAGAACTCACCAAATAACATGGCGCAACGTTACGTTCGAGTGCAATCCCAGGGGGGACAGCTACACTATGGCCTGCTGCAGCCTGATCAGAGCGTTCAGGTGTTAGATGCACCACCTTGGCTGACCGGACAGTTAACTGACTTACAGCTTGCGGCTGAGAACTATGTTGTTTTGGCTCCCTGTGCGCCTTCTAAAATTGTGGCGGTAGGCAAAAACTATGCTGAACATGCAGCCGAAATGGGCGGCGATGTGCCGAAAGAACCGCTTTTATTCATCAAACCTTCAACGGCAATTATTGCGGCGGGTTCGGCTATCTTGATACCGAGCTGTTCGCAGCAGGTAGACTACGAGGGTGAGCTAGCTTTGGTGATTGGCGATCGCTGCCTAGATTGCACCCCTGAAATGGCCCAGTCTAAGATTTGGGGCTATACGATTGCCAATGACGTGACGGCTCGCGATTTGCAGCGGCGAGACGGGCAGTGGACTCGGGCTAAAAGCTTTGACACTTTTTGTCCTTTGGGGCCTTGGATTGTGCGGGAGCTGAGTCCTGGCGCTAGGATCCAGACTTTTCTCAATGAGGATGCTGAACCAGTCCAGTCGGCTTCGCTGGGCGATATGGTGTTCTCGCCGGAGGTGCTGGTCGCTTACATCAGCCAGATTATGACGCTGCTGCCGGGGGATGTGATTCTCACTGGTACACCGGCGGGGACAGGGCCGATTCAAACGGGCGATCGCGTTCGGATTGAGATTGAAGGCATTGGCTCACTGACGAACGAAGCGCAGCGACGGCCCGCGATGGCGCTGCCTCAGGCAGTGGGGGCTGACGGCGGATAGACAAGCTATCGTAGAGTTATGCCTTACGAACCGCTCCACCATAAATATCGGCCACAGACGTTTGCTCAGCTTGTGGGACAGGAGGCGATCGCCACGACATTGAGCAATGCGCTGCAGCAAAACCGGATTGCCCCTGCCTATTTATTTAGCGGCCCTAGAGGAACGGGTAAAACGTCGAGCGCCCGCATTTTAGCTAAGTCTCTAAACTGCTCAAGCACCGAGCAGCCGACACCAGAACCCTGCGGCACCTGTGAGGTCTGCCGGGCGATCGCCAACGGCTCAGCCCTTGACATTATCGAAATTGATGCGGCCAGCAACACCGGGGTTGATAATATTCGTGAAATTATCGAACGCGCCCAGTTCGCCCCCGTTCAATGCCGTCACAAAGTTTACGTGATCGACGAGTGCCATATGCTCAGCACGGCGGCGTTTAATGCCTTGCTGAAAACACTGGAGGAGCCGCCTGCTCATGTGGTGTTTGTGTTGGCAACTACCGATCCGCAGCGGGTGCTGCCAACGATTATTTCGCGCTGTCAGCGGTTTGACTTTCGCCGGATTCCACTAGAGGCCATGATTACCCATTTGGGGGCGATCGCCCGTGAGGAAAATATTGATATTGCCGAGGAAGCAATCCGCCTAGTGGCTCAAATTTCCCAGGGGGGACTGCGAGACGCAGAGAGTCTGCTAGATCAGCTTAGCTTGCTGGCCGGACAGGTGACGGTTGAGCGGGTTTGGGATTTGGTGGGGGCAGTGCCTGAGCGGGACTTGCTAGGGCTGGTACAGGCGATCGCCGCCGATGAAGCCGCTGCCGTTTTAGAACAGGCAAGACATCTGATGGATCGGGGCCGAGAACCCACCATTGTGCTGCAAAGCCTAGCTGGATTTTACCGAGACCTGCTGATTGCAAAGACGGCAGGCGATCGCTCAGATTTAGTCGCCGTGACCGCCTCCACCTGGACTGAGATGCAGTCTTTTGTGACAGCGGTTGATTTACCCCTGCTATTAACTGGACAGCAGCACCTGAGGCAGGCCGAGCTACAGGTACGCAACACCACTCAGCCACGACTGTGGTTGGAGGTGACGCTACTGGGGTTGCTGCCCTCGGCTCAGCAAATACCTGCCGCGGCGATCGCGCCCGCGAAGCTTCCTGCTCGCCCCGCACCAGCCCAGCCGCCAGCAGCGCCGCCCCCAGCCGCCGCTCAGACGCCAACGGCAACCCCCACACCTGCCAAAACGCCCGCTACCCTGCCTGCGCCTATCGCCGAACCTGTAGCGAGGGAACCCGCCGCTGCTCAAGCTCCCGAACCGGTCGCCGCCACCAATGCCAATCTGACTGCTACCTGGCAAGCCGTCATCGAGGCAGTTGAGTCAAACGCAACGAAGATACTGCTAAAGCAGTGGGGCTGTTTACTCAAGGTTGGAGTTGATCAGGCTGAAATCGGTATTGCTGAGCGCTGGCTGAAGCGTACGAAAGAGGAGCGCCAGTCTATGCTGGAGCAGGCTTTTGCCAAAGTTCAGGGGAGAGCCGTAATCGTCAAATTAACCGCTGTTTCCGCAGAGGCGATTAAAGCGTTTCAGCAGCAGTCCCAGCAAACCGGACGAACAGCGATCGCTCCCTCCGCTCACACAGCGGCCAAGGTAGCACCCTCAGCCCCCACTGCTGCGGCTCAGCCCATGAAAACTGCGCCGGAAGTCATTGCGCCCGCCGATCTCGCGCCGCCAGAAACCGCCGTCAAAGCCCAGCTGCCTACCGATCCGGTTCAAAATGGCTCACCCGACAGCACCATTCCCCTAGCGCCTGCCCCGGCAAGCTGGCAGCCTGAGAGCGATCTCGATCGGGCGGTTAAAAGTTTTGCCCAGTTTTTCAATGGTCAGGTCGTTAGCCTAGACAGTGCTGAAATAACAGACAGCAGCAGAAATAATGGCAAAACGGCACAGTCTCCATCAGGCTCAGATCGAGAAGTGCCCTTTTAGCCAAACGTCGTCCCGTTCCAGCCCCACATCGCCCCCTGAGCATCGGCGAACTCGATATAAGTGCGATTTTTGGGGACACCCAGCGACTGCTCTACCTTCTCGCAGAAAGCCTGGCTCATAGCGGAGGTTTTAGCAGCCCCCATCGTCCCGACGCTTTTGATCTCGACGTAGCACACCGGATCGGTAGTGCCGCCAAACGTCATGGGCACGTTGCCCTCAAAAGCAGTCATGATGTAGGACTCTGGCTTGCCGATATGCTGGGCTAGACTAGCCGAAAGCTCTTTCAGCATGGCTTCTAGCTCAGGCTGATTGGGGGTGTCGACAGAGGTTTGAACTTTAATCAGCGGCATAGAGTTGCAGTTGTGATCGACAGCAGTTGATTTAATCTCTAAAGCACTCTGGCCCGGAGCAAAGCCGTGGGCAGACAGCGCATTTTTCTCAGGGTTGGCACATAGGCTCGCTGGTTGAAGACATCGTACTGATTCTCTTCAATCACGTCTAAGATTTCGCGGTACAGCATCAGAGCCGCCCAAACAGGCCAGCGACCATCTGGACTGAGGACGCTGATCCCCTTTTCGGCTTCAGCGTAATACTTACGAGCGCGGCGAATTTGAAACTGCATCAGCGATCGCCAGCGATCGTCAATCACGCCGTTGAATAAATCTTCTTCAGTGTAGTCAAATAGCTGCAAATCTTCTAAGGGCAGATAAATCCGGCCCCGCCGCGCATCTTCACCAATGTCACGCAGAATATTGGTGAGCTGATTGGCAATGCCCAAAGCGACAGCCTCATCGGCGGGATAGGGAGCAGCCTGCTGGTTGGCGGCCCAGGGCGCAGAGTGATAGCTAGGATCGACCCCCATAACGGCAGTAGACATCAGCCCGACCGTTCCAGCAACCCGGTAGCAGTAGAGGTGCAGTTCCTCAAAAGTTTCGTAGCGGGAGCGATAGAGATCCATGCGCTGTCCGGCAATCATATCCCGGTAGGGCTGAATGTCTTGAGGAAACTTGGTCAGCGTGTCTACCAGTGCCACATCGGCATCTTCAACGGGATGACCCGCAAAAATAGATTCTAGCTGGGCTTCCCAGCGGTCTAGGGTTTCTTCAGTGGTAAAGCGTGCTTGCGGCCCGTCCACCAGCTCATCGGTACGGCGGCACCAAACGTAAATCGCCCAGATTGCCTTTCGCTTGGCTGCCTGCATTAGCAGCGTCCCTAAGTAAAAGGTCTTTGAGTATTCAGCGGTAATTTGACGGCAAAGCTCATAGGCTTCCGCGAGGGAAGTGAGCGATCGCCGAGAGGGAGATTCAGAAAGTTGCAGCATCAATATCCCAAGCAGGAGAATGGACAGTGTTGCAATCAGCTACCAGCACTGGCAATAGCTAACAAAATCAAGGAATCTGGCGCAACTGTCAACACGGATGAGGTATCAGCATGAGCGCAAGTGCTGCCGTCATTAGCTGCCTAGAGGCTGCAGTTCTGGTTTGACGCCCTCTCCAGGAGCGGCTTGCTGGTTTTGGGCGATCGCCTGTGCCGCAAGCTTACCCGAAAGCACAGCACCCTCCATGCTGCCTAGATAACGCTGCATGGTATAGCTGCCTGCCAAGTAAAAATTGGCAATGGGAGTCTCTTGAGAAGGCCGATGGGCCTGTCGCCCAGGGATTGCTTTGTAGACCGATCGGGGGGTTTTCACCACCTGATACTTCAATAGTTTAGCCGGATTCTCGTCGCCAAAATGCTGGGGGAAAAGATTCTGTAGCTCTTTCAGCGTGGCTTCAACAATTTCTGCATCGCTGCGCTCGATCCAGTCCTGGGCTGGAGCCAGCACCAGTTCTAACATTGAGCGATCGGGGTTGGCGTACTCGCGGCAGGTATTGCTCATGTCGGCATAGACGCTGAGCAGGTCAGAGCGGGAGAACAAGAGCTGATCGATGTCAGTCAGTTTGCGATCGAACCACAGATGCAGGTTGATCACAGGAACGCCCTCTAGCCCCTCTAGCTTTTGGAAAAAGGGCATCGGTTTCCACTCGGCGGGCAGCAGCACCTTCATCACGTCTACCGAAACGGCCCCAACATAGATGTCGGCAGTGATGATTTCATCGCTAGCGCCATTCAGCCCTCGAATGGCAAAGCCTTTCACCGTATTGTCTTCGTTGAGCAAAATCTGCTTCAGCGGCTTCTGCAAATGCACTTCACCGCCGCGCTCGGTCACATAGTCCACAATGGGCTGGCACAGTCTTTCCGGCGGCGAACCATCAAGGAAAGCAATTTTGGATCCATAGCGCTCCTGCAAGAAGCGGTTGAGCGCCGTCAGCGGAATGGTGGCCGAAACTTCGTCGGGATTGATAAAGGTAAGGGCTTTTGAAGCAGCAATAAAGATGTCAGTATTGACCTGCTCATCTACGCCCTGCCGCCGCAGCCACTCCAGCAGAGAGTACTGATCCATGTCCTCGACATATTTTTGGCCACA
>JAAHIC010000489.1 GCA_010671965.1 Leptolyngbya sp. SIO4C5 | reverse complement strand
CAGCCCAGCAAGGCGGTTACCTTTGTGGAAAATCACGACTCCCAACCGCTGCAAATGCTGGAATCTGTTGTAGAGCCTTGGTTCAAGCCCCTGGCCTATGCCCTGATTTTGCTGCGGCGCGAGGGCTATCCCTGCGTTTTCTATGCCGACTACTACGGCGCTCACTATGTAGACAAAGGCAAGGACGGCAACGACCACGAAATCTGGATGCCCTCCCACCGCTGGCTGCTAGACAAGTTTCTCTATGCCCGTCAGCACTATGCCTACGGCGATCAGTATGACTATTTTGATCATTGGAACACGATTGGCTGGACGCGGTTAGGCGATGACGAGCACCCCAAGGCGATGGCGGTGCTGATGAGCGATGGGCCTAGCGGTTCTAAATGGATGGAGGTGGGCCAGCCCAATACGAAATTTGTAGACATGACTGAGCACATCCAGGAACCGGTCTATACCAACGAGTGGGGCTGGGCTGAGTTTCGCTGCAATGGCGGCTCGGTTTCGGTGTGGCTGCCAGCCTGATGGGGCTTAGCTAACCTGCCGCAGCTTTTGCTCAATTAGGGCAGTGACGAAGGTTTTATAGCCCACCGTGTCAAACAGGATGACGATTTTGTCTCCCTCGTAGCGCATGACTTGCCCCTTACCAAAGCTGGTGTGAATCACCTCGCTGCTGAGGGGAAAGGGGCGATCGCCTTCTTCTTGCACCACGATGCCGGCCTTGCAGTTGTCACAGGCATGGCAGGGATCTTGAAACGGCTCGCCAAAATAGTTAAGCAGGTACTGGCGGCGACAGTCGCGCACTTCGGCATAGCCCCGCATCATTTCCAATAGCGATCGCTCATAGGTTTGGCGGCGTTCTTGGGCTAGGGTAGCCGCAGCGGCGATTTCCTGGGGATCTGCCTCTGGGTCTGTTAGCGCGACTTCCCCCGTGGGCAAAATGGCGATCGCCTCGGCTTCTGCTAAACGGTGCAAAACCTTCGTCAGCTTAGTGTCCGGTAAGTTCAGTGTCTCTTTGAGCGTGGCCAGTTCAACCGGGGTAGCCGCTGCCTGCATGGTTTTAACCACGGGCAGTACCTGATCTACCTCTAGCTTGCCGCTGCTCGCAAAAAATCGGCGCAGCTTCAAGTCTTCTGAGCAGTAAAACAGAACGGCGGTAGCGGGTTCACCATCGCGCCCAGCTCGGCCAATTTCCTGATAGTACGAATCTACAGAATCGCTGATGTCGTAGTGAAACACAAAGCGAACATTGGCCTTATCGACCCCCATGCCAAAGGCAGTCGTCGCCACGATTACCTCAATTTCATCGGCCATAAAATCGGCCTGCACCTGTTCCCGCTCAGCCGCTTTTAGCCCAGCATGGTAGTGAGCTGCTTTGATACCCGCTTCCCGGAGCCACTGGGCCACTTCCTCAGTGTGGCTGCGAGTTGCGGCGTAGATGATGCCGGGTTTGGCAACGGCTTTGACCTGCTTGATTAAAACCGGGCGCTTCTCTTCAACCTGGTGGAACGGGTGAACAGTCAGCTCTATATTGGGTCGATCAAACCCCCGCACGACAACGCGCGGTTTTTTCATTCCTAACCGCTCCACAATTTCATCTCGCACTAAAGGCGAGGCCGTGGCCGTTAGGGCTAATACGGTGGGATGATCGAGGGCAGCGATCGCGGTGCCCAGTCGCAGATAGGCTGGCCGGAAATCGTGGCCCCACTCGCTGATGCAGTGGGCTTCATCTACTACGAATAGAGACGGTTTAGCAGCCTGGAGCTGTGTCAGGGTTTCGGCATTATTGAACTGCTCTGGGGCCAGAAAGATAAATTCGAGGTCTTGATTTTCCAGATCGGTAAAGGCCGCCTCTCGCTCCGCAACCGACAGGGTAGAGTTGACCACAGCCGCCCCGGCAATGTCCTGCTCTTCAATCGCTTCTAGCTGATCTTGCTGCAGAGCAATCAGGGGCGAAATGACCACCGTTGCCCCCGGAATCAGCAGCGCCGCAATCTGATAAATAGCCGACTTGCCAGAACCTGTCGGCATCACCGCCAGGGTATCGTCACCGTCTAAAACCGCCTGAATCACTTCTGCCTGACCAGGGCGCAAATCCTCATAGCCAAACGTTTTGCGGGCAACCTGCTGAATTTGAGAAGCCTGATGATGAGCCATGCGTTGCTGGAACTGCCTTTATCCTGGAAGAACTGGAACGTGTGACCTAGGGGATATCGCGTCTTCTTTCTAGGCTATGCCCCTCTGCCAGCGACAACCTGCCTCTAAAGAAAGAGAGTCGGCTACAGAGGGCCATGTTTAGCAGCGAGAATGGGCAAAGGTCGTTCGTCTTAAACCAATTCGTCTTAAACCAAGCTGATTTGCTCGTGCAGAGCCTGCAGCAGGTCCTCAGTGGTAAAGGGTTTGGGTAAAAAATGCTGAAAGCCCAGGGTTTTAGCTCTGGCGATCGCTTCTTTAGAGGTCAGTCCGCTCATGGCGATCGCCTGCACATTTGGCTGGAGCTGCCGCATCACCGTTATGGCCGCTAGGCCATCCATCACGGGCATCATCAGATCCATCAGCACCACGGTAATTTCGTCTTTGTAGTCGGCAAACAGGGCGATCGCTTCCATGCCGTCCTTAGCCGTCAGCACCTGATACTGATAGGTTTCCAGCGTAGCTTTGCTAATTTCACAAATGGCCGACTCGTCATCAACCACTAAAATAAGCTGCTGCTGCCCGGTGGGGAGCTGCACGGTGGGATCAGGCGTCAGGGCGATCGCTGACTGACTGGCAGGCAAAAAGATTTGAAATTGGCTGCCTTGGTTTACCTGGCTCTGCACGTCAAGAAAGCCGCCGTGGCTTTTAACGATGCCCAGCACTGCTGACAGTCCCAGCCCCGTACCCTGACCAATCGCCTTGGTGGTAAAAAAGGGGTCAAAAATCCGCTGGCTGATCTCAGCCGACATGCCGGTGCCTGTATCGCTGACGCTAACAACGACGTAAGCGCCCGGCTTAGCCTCTAAAAAAAGTCTGGCTTCGGCCTGATCGATTAGCCGATTCTCTGCCTGAATGAGCAACTGGCCGCCATCGGGCATGGCATCACGGGCATTGACGCAGAGATTGATAAACACCTGATGGAGCTGGGTTGCATCTGCCGAAACGGCCCAAAGATGGCTAGGTAAATCTAGACAGACCTCAATTGACTTAGGCACCGTCTGCTGAATGATGCGCTTTACCTCCAGCAGTAAGTGCTTGAGCTGTAAATAGCCTCGTTTACCCTCCACCCCTCTGGCAAACGACAAAATCTGTTTGACTAGGTCAGCCCCGCGCTGAGCGCTATTTTCTAAAGTTTTTAACAGGTCTTGCGACTGCTGATCTAGGTTGGCAATCTTGAGCGGCAGCAGTTTTACGACCCCCAAAATCGGCGTCAAAATGTTGTTGAGGTCGTGGGCAATACCGCCTGCCAGCGTGCCCAAACTCTCCAAGCGCTGCGTCCGCAAAAACTGGGTCTCTAGCTGCTTTTTCTCGGTAATATCCATATGGATGCCGATCAGTCGCTGGGGCAGATTGCAGCTATCGCAGAGCAGGCTGCTTTTGACCGTAATCCAGCGGATTTCGCCAGGCACAGAGCAAATGCGAAACTCAATGTCTAGGCTGTGTCCCTGACTCACCGCCTGCCAGATGGCCTGCTCTACCATCGGGCGATCGTCCGGGTGCAGGGCAGCCATCCAGTCATCGTAATGCTGGGCGCAAAGGCCATAGACTTCTTCTAGCTCAGCGCTCCAGGTGACGGCATTGGAGCGAATATGCCACTCAAATGTGCCAATTTTGGCGGCCTGCTGGGCTAGGACGAGACGTTCTTGAATTTGTTGACGCTGCTCCACCTCGCGCTGGAGCTGTTCATTAGCGGCTTTGAGCTCAGCGGTGCGCTCCTGTACCCGCAGTTCTAAAATTTCGTTAGCCGCCTGCAGTGCTTGGGCTGCCTGTTTGCGCTCGATAGCATAGCGCAGCGATCGCACCAGACTATCTTGATTCATCTGGCGCTTAAACAAATAGTCCTGCGCCCCCCGCCGCACTGCTTCTACAGCCAGTTCGTTGTCGTTAGTGTTGGTCAGCACCACGATGGGTAGGTTAGGAGCCTGCCGCACCAATGCCTCCAGGGAAGCCAGCCCAGCGCTGTCTGGCAGAGTCAGATCGAGCAGAATGCCGCCAAAAGAGGTGGCCTGTAGCTGCGCGATCGCCTCTGACAGCCGTTTAACGTGGATGAGCTGAAAGCGACTGAACAGGGAGCCTTTCAATAGTTCCTGCAGCAGCCGCGCTTCTGCCAAGTTATCCTCTACCAGCAGCAAATTAA
>JAAHIC010000488.1 GCA_010671965.1 Leptolyngbya sp. SIO4C5 | reverse complement strand
TCTCTGGCGTGGCCTCAGGGGCTGAGCAAGACGTGCTGCTGGGCGGTCAGGGGGCAGACACCTTCTGGCTGGGAGATACTTCACAAAGCTTCTATGCCAACGCTGGGCAGGATGGCTGTGCCTTTGGGCTGATCTGTGGAGGTTGAACCGAGAGAATACTGATCGGCACTGCCATGCAGCTGAATCGTATCACCCTGGCTTGCTCGAAAATCACGCACTAAGGCATAGTCATCCTGCCCAGCGTTGGCATAGAAGCTTTGTGAAGTATCTCCCAGCCAGAAGGTGTCTGCCCCCTGACCGCCCAGCAGCACGTCTTGCTCAGCCCCTGAGGCCACGCCAGAGCTGGTGCCAATGAGCTGATCCTGGCCGGAACCGCCGACAACTAAATCATTACCGCTGCCGCCCTCAAGCACGTCATCATTGCTGTTGCCAAAGAGTCTGTCATCACCATCGCCGCCCGCTAGCTGGTCATTGCCGCTGCCGCCTCGCAGCAGGTCGCTATCGTCTCCACCAATAACCACGTCATCACCTTCATTAGCGATGAGGCGATCGCGGCCTGTCCCCCCGTTGAGGAGGTCATTGCCGGCATTGCCGAATATGAGGTCATTGCCGCTGCCACCCTCCATGACATCATCGCCAGCAGCGCCTCTGATGTAGTCATTGCCGTCATCGCCAGAGAGCATGTCGTCGCCGTCATTGCCAAACAGCTTATCGTCACCATCACCGCCGAAGATGGTGTCGTTACCATTGCCGCCTCGGTGTAGGTCATTGGCATCCCCACCATAGAGCGTATCGTCACCGTCGTTACCTATCAGGCGATCGCGGCCAGCTTCTCCAAAGAGGACGTCATCGTCATCGCCCCCAAAGAGCTTGTCATTGCCGTCGCCCCCGGCTATCTCATCATTACCTTCATCACCTCGAAGGAGATCATTGCCTTCATCACCAAACAGATCATCATCTCCGGCTCTACCAAAGATCTTATCGCGACCAGCAAATCCCTTAATTTGCTCGTTCTCGGCACCGCCCCACAGCACATTGTTGCTGGCATCGCCAGAGATAATCACCGGGTCAGTATCAGTTCCATCTGAGGTATTGGGGTCGCCGCCAACGGTAGGTAGATTGGGTGAACTGTCCCCACCGAAGCTATTGGGATTTTGGGGAACCGGAGTAGGTGGAGTGGAAGGCGGTGTAGAGGGGATAGATGGAGCAGGAGCTACAGGATCAGCAGGAGTCGTAGGCAAATCAGAACTTAAAAACTCATAAGCGCCTACGTCAACGCCGCTGCCGTTGGGACGCTGGACGTCATTTAGCGCAGCTTGCGCATAGCCACCCAGCTGTTCAGAGCCAATGTCAATCGCGGCTGATGATTTAGCTAAGCGGAAATCTTTTTTATCGGCATCCACAAAACCTACAGATTTAACCGTAGTATTCTGACTGTCACGGAGGTTAACTACAGAGCCACGGGTTTCGTAAAGCTCATTAAAACCATCTGTAAATAGGTTGTTGTCCAGGGTGAGGTTGCTGGCGTTGTTGACATTGCCATTGCGATATTTGCTATCAGCAAATATGTTGTTACGAATCAGGACACCGTCAACCTGGGTATACCCTTCGGGTAGTCCCCCGCCGACGAAAAATCCCTGAATATTGCCTGACAAGGTGTTGTTTACAACCGTGACGCCTTTGACATTATGTTTGACCATAATGCCTACGCCACCGTTCACGCCCTGCAGTCCATTGTCATAGACCAAATTGTTGTAAACACGCACGTCTGACACATTGCCAATTTTGCCAACTTCATCGGCAATGACAATGCCATCTGCTGTGTTGTTATGAACAGTGTTGTTGTAGATGTCAATGTTGAAAGTATCGGCACGATTGCCATCTACATAAATAGCTGGTCCACCTCGCTGTCCGGCATAAGTACCTGAAACTTGAGCAGCGCCAGTCACAGTATTGTCATGTACTGAACCATTGCGAGAGCCAGTCTTAATATCTATGCCTTCTTTCTTGGTATCTTTGACAAGATTACCGGCGACTTCAAAGCCGTCTACGCCCCAGATGGATAAAGCTTCTTGAGGCGAGCCTGAATCGTTCTTCGTTTTCCACTTCCAGTTGGCTCGTTCGACGGTATTGTTGAGGACTTTGATATTGGAGCTAGTTACTTCAGCGTCACCGCCGCCGAAGTACTTGTCAGGCATGACAATAATGCCTGAAGCACCTGTTTCGTAGGTGTGATTGTTTTGAACAATCATATTATCGGCATCCCGTAGGGAAATACCGGCCCAAGAAGTATTCTCAATCCGAAATCCGTCGATAATCCAATGGCTTTCTCCGGCAGACTGAATTACCCCTTTACGAAAGCCACCCTTATTGGGGTTGGGATCTTGCAAAACAACATTGCCATCAGCTTTTAGCGTAATGTGACCCTGTTGGCTATTACCTGACTTTTCTAAGTCAATTATTTCTCGATACGTTCCTGACTGAACTAATACAGTGTCGCCTGCTTCTACAGGCGATTTTTGACTGACCGCATAGCTAATATCTTTCCAGGGTTGATCCTTAGTTCCCGGATTGTTGTTGTTACCGTTTGGAGAAACGTAAAAAGAGCGACTGTTAATATTCATTGATAGCTCGCGCAAATAACATCAGTCGGCGTTGCACCCAAATTCAAGTTACGTAGACTTGAGATTTCAATCAACTAAAAATCATTTTTTGGAACCCCTGCTCAAACACTTTATAGTAAATTTAAACCCGAATCATGAACTGTGAAATTACGGAATTTAGCACCAAAAGAGAAAGCCTATTCAGGCAAAAACATGCTCTTTATTGAGCAAGAAAAACTGTCTAAGCGGCCATTATTTGGCCCCATAGATAAGCTAAAATCCCTAAACAAATAGACTTTTTTGAAATACCTATTTAGAGACTTAAAACGATTTTCAGGAATTTTTTCTCAGCGCAGATTAATCTCGCGCTCGGAAGAGCTTATCCTGTTAGCGCAATTATTTTCAACAAGCCAGTCCAAAACTCAGCCATTTGGCGTATAAAAACGTCCAGCAGCAGCCTGATTTGAGGTTTTTTCTCAGCAAAATTGCGTAGACAGTTGCGGGAGGCTGAGAAAACTGTCAACAGTAGGGCTCTCTGGCTGAGTTCTGTACGATCGATAAGTGCTCAGGCGATCGCTAGAACCTTCTGGCAAAACTAACAACCCATAGAAAACGGTCTCTTTGTCACTTCTCTGGATGCTATGGAGCTTCATTGGTTTTCGGAGAATTTCATCAGATTGCTTCTGGCATATAGAAGAAATAAGCAACTCTGGATTTCCGGCAGACTATTTTCTGAAACTACATGAGATGGATCGACGCTGCACCTGAGTTCTGACAAGCAGTTGTTGACCTAAGGTTGAATCGGTGGAAGGTAGATAGAAACCGATTATTGTTCACTTTGATCAGTTATAAAAGTTAGCGGGGCAGAAACCAACGGTAATAACACGGGCTTCTTAACTCAAATTAATATTCTTTCCATTTTTGGTATTCAGTGTACGGATGGCAATTCTGACTGCTCTGCACTTAGTCAAAGTTCATCTATGGCTTTGGTAAGGTGCCGTCTTGCTCTGTAGTCGGCTTCCCGGTCAAAATAGTTCCACAGCGACGACAATATTGGGCGTCAGGTTCGTGCAGACTGAGGCCACAATCGGTACAGGTCACCTCAATTGCGTTCGTGACTTTGCTGAATTGGCGAATTAGGTTGCCAATCTGCGTCGGGATAAGGGCGATGCCTGTCAGGATCATGATTACGGTTAGCCAACGCCCAGCTTCGGAAATAGGCGTGAGATCGCCAAAGCCCACCGTGGTCATCGTCACGATCGCAAAATAGACCGCATCTAAAAAGGTGCCAAAGCTGCCCGGATTTTGCGGATGCTCAATCTGGAACATCAGCCCGGCATAGATAAAGATGATGGCAAACAGCGTGAAGCAGATACGGGCAACAGCCAGGCTATCGGTGGCCGTGACGCGGCCAAACAAGGCCCGATCTTCCACAAACCGAATCAGCCGCAGAATTCGCAGCCAGCGCAGCAGCCGGACAAAGCGCAAATCGAAAAATCCTAGCAGAAACGGCAGGATAGCCACGAGATCGGCGATCGCATAAAAGCTAAACACATACCGCAGCCGCTGCTCAGCCACTCCAAGCCGCAGCGTATATTCCAGCGTAAATAAGGCCAGAATTGTGCGATCGGCTATAGTCAGCAGCCGCTGCAGCGACTCAGAAATGGGGTAGGTTTCAATTTTGTCATTGCCGCCCTGATTTTGCTCTCAGCGGCCATCTTTATTATTGAAACCTACCCC
>JAAHIC010000487.1 GCA_010671965.1 Leptolyngbya sp. SIO4C5 | reverse complement strand
GCAGTGCTGAACTTGCCAAAATCGATCAGACTGCTTTGAGCAAGGCAGAAAAAGAGCTGCGCCGCGCCACCCATACGGCGATCAAAGAAGTTTCTGAAGACGTGACGGACGACTATCAGTTCAACACTGCCGTCTCAGAACTGATGAAGCTGAGCAACGCCATCACAGAGGCTACCTGCGACGACTCTCCCGTTTACCAGGAAGGAATTCGGACACTGGTTTTGCTGCTAGCGCCCTTCGCCCCTCACATGGCGGCGGAACTCTGGCAGCAGATGGGCCAACCTGGCTCGGTGCATCAGCAAGCCTGGCCGGTGTATGAACCTGAAGCGCTCGTAGCCGATGAGATTACGCTGGTCATTCAGATTAAAGGTAAGACGCGCGGCACCATTCAGGTTCCGGCGATGGCCAGCAAAGCCGATTTAGAGCGCTATGCGCGCGAGTCAGAGATAGCCCAGCGCTATATCGATGGTCAGACAATCAAGAAGGTCATTGTAGTGCCGGGTAAGCTGGTGAACTTTGTGGTTGTTTAAGCTTTGGCTGAAAGGCTATGCGTGTCAGGAATGGCTGATTGGGATCTGTCTTGCGACAGATCAATGTCCAATTTTTGCTGGCTAAGTTAAGACAGGTGACTGGTAAAATCAGTCTGTAACAGCTCTAACAAATTCCTATGTCATCTCTGGAGCTTGCTCAAGTTCAGTCAAACATCCGTGTGGGATTGGGCCGCGTTCTGGTCGTTGAAGATGAAGAACTGATTCGAGAAACGATCGCACTGGCTTTAGCTGAAGAAGGATTTGATGTTTCGGTGGCCGAAGATGGCCTTAGCGCTTTGGATATGCTGGGCGGCACCGTCAATAGCCTCAATAATCCGGCTCCCGACATCAGCCTAGTCATTTTAGATTTAATGCTGCCCGGTATGAACGGGTTAGATTTGTGTCGGCTGCTGCGGCATCAGGGCATAGACATGCCAATTTTGATCCTCAGCGCCAAAGGTACTGAAACCGATCGGGTAGTGGGTTTAGAGGTCGGAGCTGACGACTATCTGGCCAAGCCCTTTGGCATGAGAGAGCTGATTGCCCGCTGCCGGGCGCTGCTGCGGCGATCGCGCTTGGTGGCTAAGCAGAACGACGAGCCAGTGCTGCGGTTCCAAGATATTACCCTGCACCCTAGAGAATGTCGGGTTTTTCTCAAAAGTGAGGAGCTGAGCCTTTCCCCCAAGGAATTTCGCATCCTAGAACTGTTTATGAGCCAGCCCCGGCGGGTTTGGTCACGCGATCAAATTATTGATCAGGTTTGGGGCCATGACTTCATGGGTGACAACAAGACGGTAGACGTTCACATCCGCTGGATTCGCGAAAAGCTGGAGGTTGATCCCAGCAATCCGCAATATCTCAAGACGGTGCGTGGCTTTGGCTATCGCTTAGGCTAGCTGTGACTTTCGACTTAACCGGATATCCTACGCGCCCGGTGGCTATGGGCGATCGCGGCATGGTGGTGTGCCCTCATCACCTCGCCTCGGCAGCCGGATTGACTATCTTGCAGCAGGGGGGCAGCGCTGTAGATGCGGCGATCGCCGTCAATGCCGCTCTCTCCGTAGTCTATCCCCACATGACTGGCCTCGGCGGCGATTCCTTTTGGCTAATTTATAGCGCCGCTGACTCTCAGATTTACGGCCTCAATGGCTCCGGGCGGGCGGGTCAAGCCGTCACCCGTGAGTTCTACGCCCAGCAAAAGCTAGAGTCTATTCCTCAGCGGGGGCCTTTAGCCGCCATTACCGTCCCCGGAACGGTAGATGCTTGGCATCAGGCCCACCAGCGCTTTGGCAAACTGGATTGGCAGCAGGTTTTACAACCGGCGATCGCGCTGGCTGAGCAGGGTTATCCGGTTACAGCCTCTCAGGCCCGCTGGACGCGGCGCAATCAGGAAACGCTGGCAGCCTATCCCGGCAGCCAAACCGCCTTCCTGCCAGAGGGACAGCCGCCGACAGCCGGAACCCATTTAAGCAATCCGGCACTGGCTCAGACCCTGCAAACCCTAGCCGCTGAAGGCCGTGACGCTTTTTATCAGGGCCGAATTGCTCAAGCTTTAGTATCAGGGCTGCAGTCGCTAGGCGGACTGTTGCAGCTAGCAGATTTTGCTCAGCATCGCTCTACCTGGGTCAGCCCCATCAGTACCGCCTACCGAGACTACCAGGTTTACGAAATGCCGCCCAACACCCAGGGCTTAGCGGTACTGCAAATACTCAACCTGATTGAGCCGTTCAATCTAGCTGACATCGGGCTTAACAGCGCGGACTATTACCACCTGCTGGTAGAGGCAACGAAGCTGGCCTTTGCCGATCGCGATCGGTGGCTTAGCGACCCCGATTTTGTTGATATTCCAGTTGAAACGCTGATTTCTAAGGCTTATAGCGATCGCCGCCGCCGTCAGATCAGTTTGACTCAGGCCAACTCCTATCTGCCGGGAAGCCTTGGCGGCGATACCACCTATTCCGCTGTGGTTGATTCAGAAGGCAATGGGGTTTCTTTAATTCAGAGCCTCTACTTTGACTTTGGTTCCGGCGTTGTTCCGGCAGGCACCGGCGTGATTCTGCAAAATCGCGGCTGCTTCTTTTCCCTAGATCCCAATCACGTCAACTGCCTAGAACCGGGCAAGCGCACCTTTCACACTCTGATTCCGGCAATGGTGACACAGCCTGATAGTCGCCTCGCCATTGTCCTTGGCACGATGGGCGGCGAAGGACAGCCGCAAACCCAAGCCGCCCTGCTGACCCGAATGCTAGATTTTGGCCTAGATCCCCAAACCGCAATCGACTTACCCCGCTGGCTGTGGGGTCGTACCTGGGGCGAGTCGAGCAGTCAGCTGCGGCTAGAAAAAAGGATTGGCGCTGACATCCAGGCACAACTGCAGCAGCGTCAGCATCGGCTTAGCCTTGTTCCTGACTGGTCTGAGCAGATGGGCCATGCTCATGCCATCGTGATTGACCCGCAAACCGGGCAGCTCAGGGCTGGCTGCGATCCCCGCAGCGATGGCAAAGCGCTGGGGTATTAGGCTAGCTGGCTTCTGCCATCGGCAAAGCTAAGATAAAGCAGCTTCCTTCACCTAGCTGAGACTTCACCGTCAGCGAACCGCTATGCATTTCGGCAATGCGGCGGGATAGGTGCAGCCCTAAGCCACTGCCAGAGCGCCGATGCTTGCCCGGTCGAAACCACTCAAAAATCTGCACCTGTTCTTCCGGGGGAATGCCGGGGCCAGTGTCCTGGATGGCAACCTGCACCCAGGAGGACTGTGAACTGCCCGCTAGCTCCTGACTAGAAGTCTCTAGCCGCACCTCAATAAATCCCTGATCGGTAAATTTAATCGCGTTGCTGAGGATGTTGGTGATGATGCGCCGTAGCTCTAGGCGATCGCCAATCACCCTGTAAGAACGGTCAGCACTGGAGCTAAGCTTCAGCTCTAATCCCTTCTCACTAGAGAGCGGTTTTAGCTCACTGGCTACGTTTTCTACCAGTTCTCGCAGATCTATGGTAGCCGGCGTCAAACTTTTATGACCTGCTTCATGCCGATAAACTTCTAGCAGCGTATTGGTCATCTGCAGCAGGTTTTTGTTGTTATCGAGGATATTGGCGATCGCGATTTGCATATCATCCGGGGCCTGACCAAAAGCCCCCTCTAAACAGAATTGCAGAACTCGATTAGCAGCGACCAAAGGCGTCCGCAAATCGTGGGTCAAACGGGCCACAAAATCATCCCGCTGCCGTAGGATTTCCACCTGCTCGTCAATGCTGTTTTTGAGCCGCAGGAGCGATCGTACTCGTGCCATCAGCTCGTCAATTTCAACCGGTTTGCGAATAAAATCATCTGCTCCTGCATCCAGCCCTTTGACCACGCTAGGCTGATTGTGAGCCGTTGTTAATAGAATCGGAATATAAGGTAGGCTCTTATCTTCTCTGAGGCGACGAGTCACCTCATAGCCATCCATCTTTGGCATCATCACGTCTAGCAACACCAAATCTGGCAGCGTTCTATAAACAGCATCTAAAGCGGCCTCACCACTTTGAACGCAGGTGATTTCATACCCTGACCCCTCCAAAATGGCTTCAACCAACTCTAGGTTGTCTGGCAAATCGTCAACAACTAAAATCTTGTCGGTTTTATTCTCAGTTTCTAGATTGGTCATATTATCGACATAGATATATTGGCTACCCGGGGCAGAATTCTTACCAACTGCTAGAACATTACCCTGATGTTAAACAAACATCTATTGTAAGTTTAGGTAGCCTATAGAAAAGTCTTCAAAGGGGATTATCTTTCAACTAAAAGATTCTGATTTTCAAGCACCCAATAGAGATCGGC
>JAAHIC010000486.1 GCA_010671965.1 Leptolyngbya sp. SIO4C5 | reverse complement strand
AGCTATTCAATAGTATAGATAGGAGGAGTGGGTTTTGTTGGATGACGTTGGACGCTGATAGGTCTGTAGGGGGCGAGCTTGGCTGATAGTATTCGGTATTAATGGCCCGTATTAGGCTAAACCCGCCCGTACAAGATGTGTGTAGGGAGCGGGTTTTGTTAAATGTATTTGGTGTTGATGGCCAGTATGGTTGAATCCGCCCGCAGGGGGAATATTTTTTAGGCCGGACTTTTAGGCAAAGAGCATTCCACCGTAATTTTGAGATTACAGTCGGCGGTGCCTTTGGTCACGTAGGGTACGCCCACTTCGCCGCCTACCTCAATGCCAAACTCCAGCGTTACCTTGTCCACATTGGCCCCGGCAATTTGCTTAAAAGCGCTGAGGGTGTGGTGAGTATAGGCTTTGATGGTGCCTTCAATGGCCTGAAAGCTCTGAATTGCCGCTGTCTGCGGATCGGCCTCTGTCACAAACCCACGAGCGGCTCGCATTGTGTCCTGCAGAATGCCTTTCTCACCCCGCCCCATCTGCGATCGCGTCTGCTCTACGGGTACGGCTGCTGGAGCGGGGCTCGGCGGTACGACGACGTCGGTTGCCTGCACATAAATAACCGTACCGTCTTCCAACTGAATTGGAGCTAGCTGAGTTGTCATCGTATTGCACACCAAAGGTAGGGATTGCCGGCTCTTAAGAGCTGCCGCTTTAGAATGCCCAGTTGTTGAGCAGACTACCTTTGGGTGAATAAGTTTGTTACGGCGATTCGAGTGCAGGAGGAGGGGTAGCAGGTTCTTCGCTGCGGAAGGCAACAAACAGACCAATGGCTAAAACCGCCACAATAGCTGCCGCAATGCCCAAGATGAATCCAGAAATCCGGCGGCGCGGCGCGTCTTTACCGCTGGCATAGACATAACCTTCTCGCTCATCGGCGCGAGGCTGCATCGCTTCTTCGTTAACAGCCGCTTCTTCGGTTTCTAAAGCGGCGCGATTGGTTTCCTGCGTCAGATCGTTATTGGGTACATGGGGATGAGTCATAACGCTTACCTAAAGAGCAGCAATGACTTTCAGCTTAGTTAAAGCAGAGCGATCGCGCATTGACCCTAGGACACAACAGCAAAAAGCTGGTAGTGGGACAGATTTGGAGTGATGGTTTTTGACAGGTGGGAGCGATCGCGCTACTTGGCCAGTTAAACGGCTTCCCAATATGAGCGAGCTGTCTAGCACTCTAGCCGCTCAGCAAAGCTTCGACAAACTCATAGCTAGAGAAGGGACGCAGATCCTCAATCCCTTCACCCGCGCCGATAAAGCGAATCGGCAATCCGAGCTGCTTCACAACGGCTAGGGCTACACCCCCCTTGGCTGTTCCGTCCAGCTTAGTCAGCACGACACCGCTAAGCTGGGCTGCTTCTGAGAAGACTTCAGCTTGGCGCAGGCCATTTTGTCCCAAGGTGGCATCTAGCACCAGCAATGACTCCACCCTGGCATGGGGGGCTTTCTTGTCAATAATGCGACGCACCTTAGACAGCTCATCCATCAGATTTTTCTTATTTTGCAGACGGCCAGCCGTGTCTACCAGTAGCAGCTCAATATGGCGAGACTGGGCCGCTGTAATAGCGTCAAAAACCACGGCTGCCGGATCGGTGTTCTTGCCGGGATTGGCAATGACCTCGACATTGCTGCGCTGGCCCCAAACCTTCACCTGCTCTACCGCGGCGGCCCGAAACGTATCTGCCGCCGCAATCAAACACTCATAGCCTGACTTTTTAGCAATGTGCGCAATTTTGCCGATAGTAGTGGTTTTACCTGCGCCATTGACGCCTGTCAGCAGCCAAACCGTCAGGTTTTCTTTATCAGGGACAAAGGTGAGGTTGTGGGCGCCCGCTAAGGGGCTGTCGAGCATATCGCGCAGAATGCGCTTTAGGTAGGCGATCGCCTGTTCCGGCGGCAGCGTTTCCTGTCGCAGCTTGGCTTGCAAAGTCTCAATAATGTAGTCAGTCGCTTCGACGCCGACATCAGCCTGCAGCAGCAGCGCCTCAATCTCCATCACCGCGTCTTCATTCAGCGGCCCCTGACCGACAATAGACTTGAGCTGATTCACCAGGCTGCGACGGGTTTTGTCGAGACCCTGCCGCAGTCGCTTAAGCCAGGTAATTTCTTCTATCGAAATATCGTCGGGGCGGCGGCCCTGAGCAGCTAGCACCTCAGATGACCAGACAAAGGCTTCATCAAAGTCAACATCGGGCAGGTCAGGCGGCGCGGCTGCGGTGGCAGTAGGCTGTGGTTCCGGTTCCGGTTCTGGCTCTGCGATCGCCGCCTCTTGCAGACGCTCTAGGCGCTCTTGCCGTTCAGTCTGGGCTCTGGCCCAAAAGGGCGCAGCAGGAGCGGGGGACTCAGCAGCAACAGCCTCGGCTGGTTCGGCTGTTAGCTCTGCCTGCTCAGGGACTGCAGAAACCTCCGCTGTATCCGCTGCTGTATCCGCTGTGACAGGGGGTTCTGCGGCTGCGGTGGCTGTTTCCGGCGGCGCTTCTGCGGCTTCAGAGGACTCAGGCGTAGTATCAGCAGCGGTCGGGGCTGCCTGAGTCTCGGGTGCAGCAGTCTGCGCTGTCTCAGCCGCCGCCGCTGGCGCTGAGGTTGGCTCCTGTTGCTTTTGAATATTTTGGTAGGCGGCCTTGGCCCATTTCAGATAGTCTTCTGAACTCATCTGCGAGGCGCTGCTAGCGGGCTTGTCAGCAGCGGGTTCAGCCGCCGTCTGACTCGGCTGCTCGGCTGTTTTCTCATCAGATTTTTGCGGTTCGGCTTCGTCGTAGCCTCGACGGAACCAGTTAAAAGATGCCATGACTACCTACCTAAGCGCGGAATAAAGACTTGCTCTAAAAGTTTTGCTCAAAGCTTAACCTATCGCAAAACTAAGACAGTGAGGCCGAAGATTCAGCCGAATCAAGGGTACGTTTCTCCTGAGCTAGCTGATCGGTGACGCGCCGTAGCACACCATTAATAAAGCGGTGTCCATCATCGCCGCTGTAGCGCTTAGCGATTTCGACCGCTTCGTTGATGGCCACGCGATCGGGGATACCCAGAAACAAAATTTCAGCTAGGGCTGTCCGCAAAATGTCGCGATCGATGCGGGCGAGACGCTTCATCTGCCAGGCCACCATCGCCTGATTGAGACGCTGATCAATCAGTTCAGCATTGTCCATAATTTGCGAAAGTAGCTGCAGCGCGTAGCTTTGCACTTCTTTCTGATTGGCAAGCTGGATAAATTCTGGAATTTCCAGGGCTGAGCCTAATCGATTGATGGCAGACTGAGTCACTTCGATAGACTCTGCCACCCTGCCACGAGCGGCGGCTACATCAGCCGCCTGGGTTTCACTTTTCATCAGGCGATCGCTGCCGCGCTTTAGCTCAGCGGCTGCCGTTTCCAATGTTTCTTGAGCGTCCGTAGTCAGGGTGCGTACTGCTGCCAAAATCAGTTCTTCCAGCTTGCGAGGCTGCTGTTTTTGGGGCTGATCGGAGAGCTGGCTCATGCCCAATAGGGCTAATTCTCGTGCAATTCGACGAGCTTGCATAGCAAAATCCTATGAACGGTAGGGGCTGTTAGTCTTCTTCAAGCTGCAGCATGGACAGCGACTGTCGGTTTAGATCTAATCCAGGCGGATTGGGCGATCGCGCCGTGCCCTCCTCTGACTGAGACAGATGAGCAGACAGGCGCTCTGGCGGCACAGCCGCCGCTAAATTGGGCCCAACAATTCCCCCTGAGAGCAGGATTTTGAAGGCTTCCTCAATCGAAATCGAAAGGTTGATGATGTCACTTTCAGGTACGACAGCATACCAGCCACTGGTGGGATTAGGCGTTGTCGGAATAAAGACGCTCAGCAACTGGGGATTCTGAGCCTGAGCCGCCACCATTGAACCTGTGACAAAAGCGATCGCCCACAGTCCCCGCCGGGGATATTCCACTAGGACAACCCGGCGAAATCGACTTTTAGAGTCTTGGAGCAGCGTTTGCAGAAGCTGCTGTAGGGTTTTATAAACCGAGCCGGCTAGGGGAATAGACTGCAAAATCTTTTCGCCAAAATCCAGCAGCCATCGCCCTGCGATGTTACGGGCCATAAGGCCAATTAGCAAAATAGCCAGCAGCGGCACCGCCAGTCCGACTAGCAGATTAATCATATCTACCAGGAAGGGATTGAGACCGGTGAAGGGATTGAGCTGCTTAGGAAACCGCGTCAAAAACCGAATGACCCAGTTGGCAATCGTAATTGTCAGCCAAATAGTAGTCGCTAGCGGAATAATCACCAGCAACCCTGCAATTAAGTCATTCTTGAGATCTTGCCTGTGTTCGAGAACTTAAAGCAAGATCTA
>JAAHIC010000485.1 GCA_010671965.1 Leptolyngbya sp. SIO4C5 | reverse complement strand
ATACCTCTGGGCATTTCGTTGGCAGGCGCTTTGTGAATACCGCGCGACTCGTCTGTGCGGCACCAAAGGCCCATCATGTGACCGCAGGGGGGAATGGTAATCGGCTTACCGCTTTCTTTGGGATTGGGTACTTCAATCCAGGGATAATAAAGAGCGGCAAACTGCGATCGCCGTCCAAAGCTATCCATCAGCCACTGCTCCACATCCTGGGGCTTTTGCTGCTCCGGTCGTACCGGGAAGTCGCTGCGGCGGGTCTTCACCGGCGGCGGATCTAGCACTACCATGCGGTAAGCAGGCCCCGGCGCGGCATTTTCACAGGCGGTGATCATCACTTCCATCAGCCCGTGCAGCTGCTGCAGACTAATCAGTTCCTGCTGATAGGCCAGCATCAGATCGGGGCAGGCCACCATGGCAATCTCATCCACCTCAAACAGCCCTTGAATGCCCGATCGCCGGTTGGCTGAGCCATAGGTTTCCCGGTACCAGCGGCGGGTGCGGTAGGGGACTGCGCGCGGTCTGACTTCGTAAGCGCCATCAGCGGGCTTTTGGGCTAAGGGCAGCCCTTCCTCTGCCGTAATCTCTAAATCTAAATATTCAGACTCTTGCAGAGCTTCCTCGACATAGTAACCCTGGCTGTCTTCCAGTTGGTCTGCGGGTTCGCTGTCACTAGCCGGCTTCATCGTTAGGTGCTCGAACTGCTCTAGCACCTCACCCCCTCGCCGGACGGTGACTTTGAAATACTCGCCGGTGTTGAAGGGTTCTTCGTTAGGGTCTTCGGGGGGTAGCGGCTCATCCCGCTCAATTGTGACGGTGACGCGGCCTTCTTCCTCTTTTTCTGGCTTGAGTCGTAGACTGAGCGAAGGCTGCCGGCCAGAGGTGGTAACTGGAGTCAGCGCCGGCGGCGGATTTTCAGCTTCTAAAGGCGGCGCATCATCGTGAATGGGAAAGCGAGTGCCAATACTGACAACCCAGCAGCGCCCACCGCCATTGTCAAACCAACCTTTGACGGCAAAGGGCAGGTAGGGATAGGCTTTTTCCCGCCTACCATCTTTCATCACCTCGAAGCAGGCAAAGCCATCGGAGCCGACTTTGGCAAAATTTTCCAAATACTGACCCCAGTTCGTGATCAAAATGGGTTCAAACAGTTCGGCATCACCGCGCACATCTTCAGAGAATCCAACAAATCCAGCCACGCTCATGCTGATTCCCTGGATTGCTCGGCTGCCTTTATTAACCTCTTCTACATAAACTCCGGGAGCAAAGTAGTCTAAGCGGGCCATTGTGCTATCTCCCTTGGATGGAATTTGAGTTTCAAAACCGCGAATCTACAGGAAATCGGATAACGCTAGCGGCTAGCTCATTGAGTTGAGTTAGCTTACAATTGCCAACTTTATCAGCAGCTTTTGGATAAGCTGTTGCAAATTGCGTTGATTTTAGAACCAACTGCGGAGGATCGGTATAATTTCACCAGAAAAATTTCACGATTCTCAACAAAGTATTTGCAAATAGACTTAACTAGGACGACTGTACTGATCGATTTAGACCTGAAAAATTTTCTGACAAAAATTAGCCAATAGCGCCGATTTTTTCACAATTACTGAAGAATATGAGCAATTATCTAGCGATCGCTACAGTAACAGCCGCGCTGCAAAAAATTTTGCAGGAAGAAGTAGGCCGCGATGTGCCAGGCGTACAGGTGACAACAACCAGGCCTGATAATTCTGGCAGCAATGTAGCAGGTGCTTGTATCAATATTTACCTTTATCAAGCCACTCCCAATCCCGCTTGGCGCAACGCTGATTTGCGCACCCGCCGGCCCAAGGGCGATTTAACGAAACACGGTCAGGCCGCCCTAGATTTGCACTATCTCTTCACCTTTTATGGCAACGAACAAGCTCTAGAACCGCAGCGGCTCATGGGTAGCGCCATTCGCACTCTAGTTGATCATCCGCTTCTAACTCAGGAAGTAATTGAAGAAATTGTGGTTCATTCCGGCATCAATGAACTGCAGGAAACCACGCTGGGCGATCAGATGCAGCAGGTCAAATTTATTCCCAGTACGATTACCACCGAAGATCTTTCGCGGATTTGGTCAGTCTTTTTTCAGGTGCCCTATGCGCTTTCATTTGCCTATCAAGCGACGGCAATTTTAATTCAAGGAGAAAAGTCTGGTCAGCTAGCTTTGCCAGTGCGTCAACGCGTTAGCTATATCAATTTGGGCCGGCCCGTTCTAGAGAAAATTGAGCATAAACCACTAGAGAACCAAGCTGCTCTCAAAAATACAGTAACTCTTAGCAGCTATCTCATTCTCTACGGCCAACAGCTTAGCGGCGAAGACGCTACTTTAGTGCAGATTGGTCAGGTCAGAATTGCGCCGCAAACCGTGACAGAGACCGAAGTGCACGTGCAGTTTTCGGCGATCGCTCCAGCAGCGCGATCGCAGCTTAGAGCCGGTGGGCCGGGCATTCAGGTGGTGCGGCTGGAGACCTCACAGTCAGAAGTGCTCGCAGAGTTGGGCGTGGAATCTAATGTTTTGCCCTTTGTGCTCTGCCCGCAGATTGTGGCTGAGCGAGGAATTGAACTGACTGACTTAGAACAAGATGACGAAAGCCAGCGCTACAGCGGTCAGGTAAGCCTGCAGGTCGATCTCTCAGTAGAGCGATCGCAGCGGGTATTTCTATTGCTTAATGGCATTTCCTCTGCCAGCTCAGAAACCTATATTTTCCGGGCCGAACGGCGATCGACTGTGACCCAGCAGCTGACTTTTCCCTTTCACGAGGTCAGTGCTGGGCGCTACCTCGTGCGGGTGCAGATTGACGGAGCTGAAAGTCCGCTGTCTGTAGACGCTCAGGGCCAGTATGCTAGCCCGCTTTTGGTGATTGCATGACTGTTCAAACCCCACCGGCCTGGCAGGTCGAAAATCAGCGCTACCTGATGGCGGAAATTAGCCGCATTCACCAGCGGCTAAAGCAGTATCTAGCCCAGCAGCAAGGCGAGTCGCTGGCTGAGTCACTAAATGCTGAGGCAGATTTAGCCGCGATCGCCGCCAGTCTCTCAGAGCCACCCGCTCTGGCGCAGCTCTGTCAAACCTTTGACCTTTCTCCCTTTGAGCGCGATATCATGCTGCTCTGCGCCGGCGTCGAGTTTGGCTCTGGCTGGGCCGAGCTGTGCGCCGCCCTCAACCGCAATCCCCAACAGGGCTATCCCTCCTTTGAGCTTGCTAAAACATTTCTAGAAGCGCCTCACTGGAGCGCCTTTTTACCCACAAGCGCCCTGCGCCGCTGGCAGCTCGTGGATGTAGGTCCTGGCAGCACGCTGCTGTCGGCTCAGCTGCGGCTAGATGAGCGCATTCTGCACGCGCTGCTAGGCTTTCCCCATGTGGACGAGCGCCTGATGCGGCTGGTAGAAACTGTAGCACCCCCAGCGCGACTGGTAGACTCCCACCAGCGCCTGGCCCAGCAAATGGCTACTGCCTGGCAGCAGACACCCGCTTCAGATCCGCTACCCATTCTCCAGCTCTGCGGCATCGATCGCGCTACCAAGCAGGCGATCGCCGCTCAAGCCTGCGATTTGCTAAATCTGCCCGCCTATACGCTCTCCAGCAAAGCCCTGCCCACCGGCCTCAATGACCTGAGAGAATTCATCCGCCTCTGGGAACGGGAAGCCTTGCTCGACCGGGCCGCACTGCTGCTGGACTGGGACGATGTCAACACCCAAGACGCCGCCCGCGAAAACGGTATTGCCCTGCTGATGGAGTCTTTGCAGAGTCCCTTTATGGTGATCAGCCGCGATCGCCGTCCTCCCGTCAACCGCCCCGTCATCACCTACGACATTCACAACCCCACTCGCCAAGAACAAAAGGAACTGTGGCAAAGCGCGATCGCCGCCCCAGACGCCAACGGTTTTTCTCCAGACACTAACGGCTTCGTCGAACCCCTGATCGCCCAGTTCAACCTCAGCGCCAACCAAATCAAAGCCGCCAGCCTCCAGGCCCTCAGCCTTCACCCAGCTCCCCCTTCTCCCTTATCTCCCCCATCTTCCCCATCTCCTTACCTCCCCCACCTCTGGCACGCCAGCCGCCTGCAAGCCCGCCCCCAGCTTGACGATCTCGCCCAACGCCTCTCTCCCCGCGAAACCTGGTCAGACCTAATCCTGCCAGACCAGCCCTGCCGGGTGCTGCGGGAAATTGTAGCCCACATCCGTCAGCGCACCCAGGTCTATGAAACCTGGGGCTTTTCCAGTAAAAGCAATCGCGGCCTGGGCATTAGTGCCCTGTTTGCTGGGGTCAGCGGTACGGGAAAAACAATGGCCGCCGGGGTGCTGGCCCAAGCTGCAGCTCTTGGGCCAGCACCCCGGA
>JAAHIC010000484.1 GCA_010671965.1 Leptolyngbya sp. SIO4C5 | reverse complement strand
TCCTGAAGTGATTGAAAACCGGGATAGCTGCAGTTATTTTATGAGGTTTATAAAGCTACTTTAGAAAATAACTGCAGCTATCCCGGTTTTCAATCACTTCAGGTTAGAACTGTCTCCTTTGATCCTATTTATGAGGGCTATCTGTCTTTGCAGCTCAAGCGTAAATTATGTCACTTTTTAGCAGAAATACTTTGCAACGTTGGGAAACACGCTAAGGGCACAACACGCTTGAATGTTTCCGGCAGGTACAAAGATAGTCAATACGTTTTGAAGGTTTCAGACAATGGCTCAGGTATAGTTTCTTTTCATGAGGGAGAAGGAACTCGATTTTGTCAAAAGTTGGCTAGCAGCCTGCATGGAAAATTTATTCGACAGGCAAAACATCCCACTGGTACACTCTGTATGCTGACTTGGGCACCTCAACCTGTTGAGGCAACTACATCGAGTATCTTATCGACATAATTAGTCTGTGGATTTGAAGGGTTCGTAAAGTTAGAAGATTCGGCCTTTCCATTGTTCAAATCGTTATGTTCAACTTAAGCATAGTCTTATATTAAAAATATGATTGCGCTATCTATTCATAGAATTAAAGCCTTTACCTTAGCCGGATTAACTCTGTTTTTGCTTCTAGCTTGCACTACAGCTAGCCTTGCTGGTTATAATCCGCCTGCCGGTGAACCCCCTCGCCGAGGCACCACATCCTCTGCCTAGGATCTGCTGAGAATTTAGAGATGCCTAAAGCTCGTATTTTATCTTTTTAACCAGAATTGTTTCACCTTACTTAGAGAAAATCCCGCATCGCCAATATTTCGCAAACGCGGCCATTTTGACTGCTTGGCTAACAAAACTTTTATAGAAGTTACTAAAAACTCCAAGCTTGCTGCTACCAATCATCAAAATGAAGCTGGCAAAGCTTTGGTAAAGTATGCAATCTCCTGATTGAGAAAACTGCAAAAGATTGCAGATAAAAATCTATTGTTTTTATCCGGATACCTCGCATAGTATCAAACCAGTCTGATACATGAGGAATTCATCAGATGAAAAACTCTAGCTTTATCCAAGGTCTACGGTTTCTGCTGCAATCGGACGAGCCGAAATCAGATCAGAATGGCGCCAATGAGGGACTGATAGAGATTGATGCGATCGCGTCCCGTAGCGGCAGCGAAGCAGTTGTTGAAAATAAAATTGAACCCGGAGAATTTGGCCGAGTTCGCTATCAGGCATCGCGCTGGAAGGCTCGCTGCAACAGTGCCATTGCGATCGCTGAAAATTCGCGAGTGAGAGTTTTAGGCCGGCAGGGTTTAACACTTGTAGTTGAGCCGATTGAGCCTATCTGTTTCGCTCATTAGCTTTAGGTAGATAACCAGATTTTGCGCAGCTCCCTCTGTGTCTGGATACTCGCCTATCTACTTTTGTCGTATTCTAAGAGCCTCCTATGAAGCACGCCAACCACCACAATTTGCTGTTTAGAATTGCCTGTGACGCCCTAAAGCTACTAGCTATTATTACGTTTGGATTTATGGCCGCCTGTCTGTTTCTAGTTCCCTTTGGAGCGGCTGCTTTAGCACAGCCGCTGGTAGCAGCAGCAATGCCCTTTTTCCTCAAGCTAGCAGTTTGCATCTTGAGCGTTATTGCCATTGCCGGACTGCTAGAGTCCATAGGCGGTGGCGACTTCTAGGCTCACAGCTCACTCTGGAAACCGGGTGGCCCATTGGATGTAACAACTTCGTTCTCCGATTAGGAAAAATCCGGTTTCTGCCCCCCTCGATCTATAATTGAAAGTATGCGAAGCGCTGCTTTGAGCGATCGCAGCGATGAGAAAATTGCTTCTCTGCTAAAGCATGAAGATACTTTTAATTCATGGTCTGAGCCGCAGTCCCCTTTCACTTTTATCGCTGGAGCTAAAGCTAAAGCGGAGCGGCTACACCACTGAACAGTTTGGCTATCTAGCAGTCACTGAAAGTTTTGAGAGCATTGTCAGGCGGCTGTGCCAAAGACTACAGCGACTGGCGAGTCAGGGAGCCTACGGCATTGTGGCCCATTCTTTGGGAGGACTATTGACCCGGGTGGCCCTCAGCCGCCATCGCGTCAGGCCGCCGGAACATATCGTCATGTTGGGGACGCCGAATCAACCGCCACGCTTAGCTGCTTTTGCTTGGCGCTTACCGCCCTTCCGCTGGATTTCCGGTCAGTGTGGCTTCAATCTCAGTCGTCCCGATTTCTTTATGGCCCTGCCCTCTTTAGACATCCCCTACACGCTCATTGCCGGAACAGGTGGCCCTAGGGGACTCCTGAGTCCCTTCGGAGACGAGCTGAATGACGGCATTGTGGCGCTCAGTGAAACCCGGCTAAAACCCACTGACGCGATCGCACAGCTTCCCGTTTGGCACACCTTCATGATGAACGATCCGGCTGTGCAGCAGACGGTGCTTCAGTCCCTAGTCTCTTCTTCCTGAACTAGCTGGTCAAGCTGGCGCTGCATAGTGCTAACAACTTGGTGATAGCAGCGTTGCACATAGTCGCGATCGCGGGCGGCCTGCTGCCCGTAGCGCTCAAAGACAATTGGGGGACAAACGCGGGTGTGCAGGCGCACGGGTAGAGGAATGTTGGGTAAGGGACCGACAGCAAGTCCCCAGGGCAACCCCAAATAAATCGGACAGGTTCCAGGATCGATGCCCAGCGGCCAGGGCACTCCCGCCCGGTGTAGCCGTTGCAACTGCGGGTAAACGTCAGCCAAAATCACCAGGGTTGAATGTGCCCCATAGGAAATCAGGGGCACGATGGGGACTTCTGCGTCCAAGGCTAGCTTGATAAATCCCTGACTATTCCCAAAATGAATCTGGTGTCGCAGCGAATAGGGCCGAAAGACATCCTGGACGCCACCGGGATAAATCAGCACGCTAGCCCCGGCCTCCAAAGCCGCGATCGCCATCTGCGGACGAGCCTGCACTGCGCCCACCTGAGCGGCCAGCCGGGCCACCCCCGGAAATACCTGCCACATTTTCGGCTCCATCAGAGCATAAACCGGACGGGCAGAGCCAAAGCGCTGGCACCAGTCATAGGTCATCATGACCGTATCGGGGGCGGCCAGTCCGCCATTGTGGGAGCCAATCAGCAAAGCCTTCTCGTCTTGGGGGATGTGCTGCCACCCATCCGTCTGCACCCGAAAATAGTTTTCGTAGAACCAGCCAAAAAAAGGTAGCAGTTGCTCAATTACCTGCGGATCGCGATCCTCTAGCGACCAGCCTGTAAAGCGATCGCCTGCAGTCAAGGAAGCCTGCAGCAAAAGATCGGCTAGGTTCACAGCTGACTGCAGCGGAAAATCCAGTTTAGACGGCATTAAATTTATGGGTTCATAGCGAAGAACTATAGATAATGCTATCTAAAGGCTGCACAAAGCTAAACTTGCTCCCAAAGCACCTGTAAGCCATCCGGTAAAATTTGAGAAATCTCTTTGGCCCGCTCGGCAGGCAGTTCTTCTCTAGCTGTGGAGAAAACGGCAATGACAACGGCTTCGGGAGTCACGTTTTTGGGGACTCCGGCTTCCTGCTTGACGCGCCGTAAAAAAGTTTCCGTATCGATTTCAAGCGGCGGGCGAAATCTGCTCAGCAGCGCCACAATGGGGTTATCGTCTTTCCAAAGCTTGGCAATCTCTTCATCTGAAAAAGAAGCCTGGATGCGATCGGAAGCCTCCGTAGTCATCATGTCTCGCATCGTCCGAAACACAACTAAAGTAATATCTCTAGCATCGTAAATATCAGGCAAACTCGCCTTTTGCATTACTTTCTCAAGGAACTTTTTCTCGACCTTGCTAATATTTTCTGACGCCATTATAGACTCCTAATAATATTGATGAATTTTACCAATAAGCTAAAAAATACAAGCTCATGCCTTCTTTCTCAGCCCCACGACAATACCATGTTTTAGCGGCGATCGCAGAAAAGCTGAGCGCCTAACTGCCGAGGACAAGAAATTTATCACTAAACTTAAATTCTCCTGCGGCAGAATACAAACTATGCTTATGCGTGAGGCTCGCTATACTCAAACCTTTAAGATATTTTACAAACCTCAGGGCAACGAATATATTCCGCCGTTGTAGAAAATAGTAGTGGCCGATCGGACTGGACAGTTCAAATCAGAAAACAATACCGATCAAGCTCCTCATTTTCTCTAAAATACTGTGTATTCAAATAGTCAGCTTTAGGCACAATTGCTGAAAAGAATGAATCTTAGCCAGCGCTGCGGATAGTAGGGACTAAGGCCGCATCCAACTGGTACTATTTTTCCGGAGAAGCCCTATACGCTGAAGTTCATTAGAAGCTTTCAGATCTTCTGCAAGCTCCTAATGAACTTCAGCGTATAGGGCTTCTCCGGAAAAATAGTACCAGA
>JAAHIC010000483.1 GCA_010671965.1 Leptolyngbya sp. SIO4C5 | reverse complement strand
TGCTTCAGCCGCCCCGTAAATCATCTTAGCGAGTTCTCCGCGGCTAACTAGCTAAGATGATTTACGGGGCGGCTGAAGCTAAGTTTGGTGCCATTGGATTCAATACAAGCTGTAGCGACTTTTCAGATGTACTGCCGGGTTCACCCTTCTATGACTACATCACTACTCTCAAATGTGATGACATCATTCAGGGCTATTCAGATGAAACTTTTCGGCCCAATGCATCCGTCAGTCGAGGTGAAATCTCTAAATTCATCGTTAATGGCAGTAATCAATACGCTAAATCAACAGGCAGCGCACCTTTATTTAGGTTTTTTGGTCAAACGCAAGCAAGTGCTCTCGTACCTAAATCACTCTCTCAAGATGGTAAATGGAAAGTGTTTAAAGACGTGCCTAGTGGCCTATGGTTTGATCCGCCAACTTCTTATGGCTTTAAGTATCAAAGTCTAGGCGATGCTCTCTTTACCAGCATTCTCTCGCTACCTGTAGGTATTGACTCAGACGAGCTTTTCACCATAGTTGTAGGCGATCAAACATTGGGCAAATTTTCAGCAGGGCAAGCAGTTGATTTCGTTGACTTATTAGGAGAAGGAGTATCAGAATTCAAAATTTTGGAGATTGATCCTTTAAATGGAAAAACGACTGACTTTGCAGCACAGCTAGCTTTCTCTTCGGAGATAGGCAGCTTCCAGGCGCGACCTATCCATGCTGAAGATATTCCAGAATCTACACCCGTTGCAGGCTTAGCAGCCCTTGGCTTCTTGGGGTTGCTGCTCAAAAGACGCTGACTGATGTTGTGAGCTAAATTGGATGGGCGAAGGTTGTCAAACCGTGCCCATCCGACAGAATTGGAAAACCTGCTCTAGAGCTGACTTAGAATGTCTAGAACATCTCGGTAGCCTTCAGCGTCTCCAGTTTCTAAATACAGGTCAGAGGCCCGTTGCAGATCCAGTCTGGCCCCCTGCGTGTTCCCCAAGCGGATTTGGGCGAAGGCACGGTTATAGTAAACGCCTGGATTTTCCACATCGCCGCGAAGCACGCGGGTATAGTCATCGTAGGCCCGCTGATAGTTGCCGATTTCGATAAATACATCCGCTCTGGCCTTAAATGCCTCTGTATTGGTAGGCTGCAGCTCGATTGCCTGGGTATAGTCAGTCAGCGCGTTTTGGGTATCGCCTAGTGCTATCCAGGCATCCCCTCGCCCCTTATAGGCTGACGCATATCCCGGATCGATAAAGATAGCTTCGGCATAATCTGCCACTGCGCCCACCTCGTCACTAGCCGCTAGGCGCACATCAGCCCGCCGCTTGTAGGCTTCAGCCGACTCCGGATTCAGGGTGAGTACGCGGCCAAAGTCATCTAGTGCCGCCTGAATGTCTCCCTGATCGGCCAGCAAAATCCCCCGATTCAGATAGGCTTCTACATAGTCAGCGTCAATCAAGATGGCGCGATCGAGATCTTCGATCGCCCGTCGGGGGCGGTTTTGAGCCACGTAGACAAAACTGCGATTGTAGCGGGCTTCAGCCGAGTCTGGATCGAAGCGAACTGCCAAATCTAGATCTTCCAGTGCTTGGTCATACTGCCCCAGAGCGTAGTAGGAAGCACCTCGGCCAATGTGAGCTTCTAGGTTGCGGCGCTGCCGCTGTCGGCGCAGATTGAGTGACTCGGTAAAGTCAGCGATCGCCGCTCGATGTTCACCTATTTCCGCATAGGCATCACCGCGATGCAGATAGGCTTCAGCGGAACCAGGGTCTAGCTCAATCGCTGCCGTGAAGTCCTCAATAGCGGTCTGATAGTTGTCAAAAATGGCGTCCACGTAGCCGCGATAGAGATAGGCGCGGAAATAGGTGGGATCGTAGGCTATGGCCTGGTTGAAATCCTCCAGTGCCTGATTGTTGTTGTCATTTTTGTAGTAGATGTAGCCGCGTAAAAAGTAGGCCGGGGCTAGATCTGGTTTCAAAGATAGGGAGCGGTTGACGTTGATCAGAGCCGTATCCCAATTTTCCAGCAGGGCGTAGGAAGCCCCCCGATAGCCATAGGCTTCAGCATAGTTAGGATCAAGAGCGATCGCCTGATCTAAAACAGCAATTGACTCTTCGTACTCTTCATCCTCAAACAGCTCCACGCCTCGGTTGTAGAGTTCAACTGGATTGGGCAGCGGTTCGGGTTCAGAGACTTCATCCTCTGTCTCAATATCTTCTCCTTCTATCTCCTCCATCACTTCTGACTCAGGCATCGGGGTTTCCTGAGCCAACGCCCCCAGCGGCACGCCACCCAATAAGGCAGCGCATCCCAAAATCACTACGGCGTTGCGGATATCCTTCATACGGCCCCCTAGAAGTTATAGACTGAGCGATCGCCAATAACAAAATGCTATGGCGCTTATCATAGGCCAGCTTGGCTAAACCAGAACGAAACTTAGCGAAGAATCGTCACAAAAGCCAAGACCTGTGTCAATTTAAGACTATAGGCTACCCCAGTTTGCTCCCAACCATAACAGCAGCGCTGCTGTAACGATAAGACTGATGCGAAAACTGCTAATCGCCATCTGCCTGGGCTTGACCCTCCTCAGCCTCACAGTTTCTCAGGCAAGAGGGCAAGATAACTCTGGCTTAAGCTCTCGCATTACCCGCCTGGAATTTGATCTGCAGAACGTCAAAACCCGCCTCAGCCAGCTAGAGTCTCAGGCATCTCGTTCGCGCCCTGCTGCGCCAGTAAGTCCGCGCCCGCCGACTGACACACCGGCTGCTGCGCTGGAGCCTTCCCTAGCAGAGCAGTTTGATAACTTAGCGATTTTGACCATTGAGCTGAAGCAGCGAGTGGTGGCTCTGGAGAATCGAATAGATGAATTGGAAAGTCAGCTTGCCAGGGGTGCCAGCTAGTTCTCAAGGGCGATCTAAAAAGCAGCGCGAATGCAGCCCCCCTCAACCCGCAGCGGTGCGCCATTGGTGGCTGAGGATAGGGGACTTGCCACATACGTCACCAGGTTGGCGACCTCTTCTGGGCTGGCAAAGCGCTGAATCAAGGAAGTAGGCCGCGTTTCTTGGAAAAAGTCTGATTCTACCGCTGCAACCTCTTTATTTTGAGCACTCGCCATCTGCTCGACAAATTCTTTTACTCCTTCTGAATAGGTTGGCCCCGCCAGTACCGAATTGACAGTGACCTGGGTTCCGGCAGTGGTTTCCGCGAGGCCGCGAGCGATCGCAATTTGGGCTGCCTTGGTCATGCCGTAGTGCACCATCGGCCCTGGAATATGAACGCCCGACTCGCTAGAGAGAAAGATGATGCGGCCCCAGTTGCGCTGCTTCATGCCTGGCAGGTAGGCCCGCGACAGCCGTACGCCGCTCATGACATTAATCTGATAGAAGTTGAGCCACTCTTCATCGGTAATCTCTTCAAAAGGCTTGGGGTCGTAAATCCCCACGTTGTTAACTAGAATATCGACCTCTGGAAACTGCTCAGCTACCTGAGCTGCGCCCGCCGCCGTACTCAAATCGGCGGCAATGCCCATCAGCTTGCCGGTTACGCCTTCTGACTGAAGCTGAGCGATCGCTTCATCAACTCGCGCCTGCTTGCGGCTGTTGAGAATGACGGTAGCGCCTTCTTTAGCCAGCCCGGCCGCGATCGCGTAGCCAATGCCCGCCGTAGAGCCAGAAATAAAAGCGGTTTTGTCGCTCAGTTGCAAATCCATAAAACGTGTGTGGGAAAAGAACAAACTAATCGTAACGATGGCGCAGCCAAGGGAAATCCCACCGTAGCCAGAGAGCTGATAGATTAGCGATTAAGGCTGAATTTTGAATTTAAAGAAACGCTAATAAAAAACAATGGCTGAACTTCCCAAAACTCTTGAAGCGGCGATCGCTCAGGCTCAAACGTCTACCCGGTCGGCAATTGAGGCAGGCGTGAGCCGAATCATTGTCGATCTGGCATTTCCAGAGCTGCAAATTATGCCCGTGGCCCAGCAGTTCTACCCACTCTTTCAGGAGATGGGAGTGCAGTTTAGCGTCTTTTTTCCCGATGCCGGGGCGGCAGCGCTGGCCAAGCGAGACTGGGACAACCCAGACTTCACCATTCGCGGCATTGGCGAACTCAGGGGCCAGCTATCAGCAGACGATGAGCTGTTTTTGGTGGTAGAACCCTCGGCAGTGGAAGTCGAGCAGGTGGAAAAGCTGGTAGAAAACGCTTTGGGGCGACCAGTGGTGATTCTCAACCCTAAACTGGAAGATGTCGCCATCATCGGCATTGGCTATGCCGGACGGCAACTGCGCGATCGCTTTCTCAGTACGCTAGAGACTAGCTATTATCTCAAGCCGCTAGATGGAGCCGCCCTTCACCGCGCTTATCCGGCAGGCTGGCAGATTTGGCAAGAAGCGGCTGAAGGTGACTATGCTCTGCCAGCAGAGCATA